>DTPJ01000199.1 GCA_011334435.1 Candidatus Poribacteria bacterium
CTATAAATATATCACCCCTTCGGGGTTAAAAATCCTTAACTTAATGCGTATGGGGATAAAGGGGGATTTTTGAAATGTTTGGAAAAATTTAATTTTAGCAGAAAGTATTATTTTCACTTATTCTAGAAAATGTCCGAACTAATGTTATAAGTTCAGATTTTTTGAACTTGACATTAATGATTATATGATCTAAAATATTTTCATCATAAAATTTAATTTTAAAAGCGGTATTGGTATTAAACAACAAAAATCAGGGAGTGAAAAACTGAATGCTTGAGGTAAAAGTTAAAAAAGATGAATCAATAGATAAAGCTCTTCGTAGATTCAAAAAACAATGTGATAAAGAGGAACTCATAAAGGAGATGAAGAAACGAGAGCGTTATGAAAAACCAAGTGAAAGGCGCAGAAAAAAATACCTCAAATCCCAAAGAAAAGGCAAGTCATTAGAGTAAAATCAACAAAAAATAGGCTAAAAATGATATTCAGTTTTCAGTGGATAATTTGATAAGTTTTTAATCTTCACGACTGAAAACTGAAAATTATATAAAAATAGGTTGCTATATCTTTTTTACTTATTTTGAAATCCCTCATATATCCCTCAGAAAATATAATTGTATCATAATCAAATTAGAACTATTTTAACTGAGTTTTTAATTGATAACTAACCTTCCGCCAACAAGTTTGAGACATTATAGACAATGTTATCTATATTTGTAATTAGCGACGAATATGCTTTTAGAATTGAATTGAAAGACCTTCTTGATCAACACGGTTATAATGTCAGAATTTTCTCTGATATTTCTGAATGTATTGAACAAATCAAGAGTGGTGAATGTGATCTTATATTGTCTGATCTGAATAAAGATAATAATACAGCGGAAAATATTTTGAAATCAGTAAAAAGTATCAATCCCAATATTGAGGTGATCTTTTTCACTGAATCTGAGTCTATAGAACTAGCAGCTAGCATAGTAAAGTTAGGTGCTTTTGATTATATGCAGAAGCCAATTATTCCAGATAATTTATTAATCAAAGTAGAAAGGGCACTTGGACATAAAAGAATGATAGAAGAAATAGAGAGATTACAAGAAAATTTTAAGAGAGAATACGGATTGCAGGCAATAGTGGCAGAAAGTAAGGAAATGCTTAATGTTTTACGTGAAGTTACTCAGGTGGCGAAAAGTGATAGCCCAATACTCATACAAGGCGAGAGTGGAACAGGAAAGGAATTGATCGCAAGAGCTATACACAGCAGCGGACGACCGGGAAAGCCTTTTATCCCAATAAATTGCGGTGCAATGCCTGAAACATTATTGGAAAGCGAACTATTTGGATATATGAAAGGAGCTTTCACAGGGGCAAGGATTAATAAAAAAGGCTTGTTTGAAGAAGCTCACGATGGAACGATATTCATGGATGAGATCGGCGATATGCCTCTAATAACACAGGTTAAAATTCTTCGCGCATTGGATTTTGGAGAAATACGTCGTCTTGGAAGTAATACACCTATTTATGTTAATACAAGAATTGTCGCAGCTACAAATAAAGATATGTTATCTCTGGTTAAAGATGGTAAATTCAGGGAAGACCTTTACTATCGTCTAAATGTTATCTCTATTAAAATACCTCCTTTAAGAGAAAGGAAATCAGACATAATACCCTTAGCTAATCACTTCTTAAAGCTTTATAGTGCCAGAATGGGCAAAGATGTTAAAAAAATTTCGCATGAGGTGCGCCAAATCCTTTTAAAATATGATTGGCCCGGGAATGTTAGAGAGTTGGAAAATGTTATAGAAAGAGCAATTGTTTTAGCTCAATATGATACAATTTTTCCCGATGATCTTCCGACTGGGCTTCAATCTAATCAGCCAGATATTATTAAAATTGCTATTGAGAAAAGATGGAGTTTAAAAGAATTAGAAAAGGAATACCTATCTAATGTTATTAAAAATTACTCTGGAAATCTTTCAAAAGCAGTGGAAACATTAGGAATAGCAAGAAATACACTTTGGCGGAAGATGAAGAAATTTGGCATTAAGTGATTAGCAAAAATTAATAATAGGGGATATTATGATAGGAGGTATTAATGAAAGTTCAAAAGTGGTTTTCGTTTATTACTGCATTGTTTTTAATACTTGTATTATCTTCAGCAGCAATATGGGCGAGGGCTTTTAGATTAGACATCCTGCCAGATAAAGGCAAAAATTTTGGCTGTAAAACATGTCATATCAGCCCAAATGGAGGAGGAGCAAAAAATCCTTTTGGGTCTGATTATGAACGGATAGCTATTCCAGCAGGTGATAAATATACAAATGCTCTTGCCAAACTTGATTCTGATGGTGATGGTTGGACAAATGAGCAGGAATTTTCAGCAGTGCCAGTGACAAACCCTGGCGATGCAAATTCACATCCACCAACGCCTAAGGCAGTAGTTTCAAAGGGCAAAAAGTATATATCATGGGGAAGCATAAAGAAGTAAATTTATAGTTGAAGATTCAAGATTGGCGATTGAAAAACTGATAAACACCAATCTTGAATTTTTAATCTCTGATCAAACTAAGTGTCTTGAAAATCTCGCAATTTTTCGCTTCTACTGGGATGCCTCAGCTTTTTTAATGCCTTAACCTCAATCTGTCGGATTCTTTCGCGTGTCACCTTAAAGACATTTCCTATCTCTTCCAGAGTTCTCTGTTGACCATCGCCAATGCCAAATCGTAATGCGATAACTTCGCTCTCTCTTTTAGATAATTTGACAAGAGATTCTCTTATTTGGCTACAAAGCATTTGAAAAATAGTTTCGTTAACGGGGTTTCTTGTGTCTTTATCCTCTATAAAATCGCTAAGATGTGCATCTTCGTCGCTTCCCACAGGAATTTCAAGTGAGATCGGGTCTTGAGCTACTCTTAGTATTTCCCTTATCTTTTCAACAGGAAGTTTCATTTCATCAGCGATTTCTTCATGAGTTGGTTCTCTTCCTAACTTACTGGTAAGGTTTTTGGAAGTTCTAATCATTTTATTTATGGTTTCAATCATGTGAACAGGTATGCGAATAGTTCTAGCTTGATCAGCGATAGCCCTAGTTATTGCTTGACGGATCCACCATGTAGCATAAGTGCTAAATTTATATCCTTTATTATGTTTGAACCTATCAACAGCTTTTATTAATCCAGTATTTCCTTCCTGAATTAGATCCAAAAATGAGAGACCGGAGTTCTTATTCGCATATTTTTTGGCAATACTGACTACGAGACGTAAATTTGCTTCTACAATCCTTTTCTTAGCTTCATAAGCAAGGTTTTCTCCTTGTTCAATTTGATCTATAACTTTCTGTAATATTTCGCGAGATATACCAACTTCCTTTTCAAGTCTGTTTATGACCCTTTTTGCTCTTATTATACTTCTATTGTAATCAAACAACTTTTCAAGTTCCTCTGAATTTTGAAATGATTGTGGATTTTCTAAGAACCTCTGTATAGCCTGCATTATTTCATAAGAGGAAAATTTGGAATTATCCTCAACTATTTTTATTTCCCTTTCTGCTTTGTTTATCCTTTCAGCAATTGATTTAATAATTTTCGCTATTCCATTTATTGCATCTCTGCTTAGGTTTATGTCTTTCAGAGTATTGATCAGATGCAATTTGTTTGCATTTATTCTATCAATAAGTATTGATTTTGTCACAGGGGATAGCCCATTTTGAGCAAGAAGTTTCTCTTGAACAGCGATCTCATTTTCAACTTCATAAATGTGTGACATTATATTCTTCAGATAGTTTAATGTTTTGGCTTCCTTTTCGTTATCTGAAATTCTACTAAGATCAGTTTCTATGACCTCATAACATTTTATTTTACGTGCAATTGCCATACTGCAAAATCTTTTTATTTCTGAAATAGTAATAGGGACTTTGAATATCGCTTGTTTGATAATATCTTGACCTTTTTCAATTTGTCTTGAAAGCTCAATCTCATCATTTTTATTAAGAAGAGGGACTTTTCCCATATCTCTTAAATATAGCCTTAGCATATTATCAAATTTGGAAAATCTTTCAGTAGATGGATCAAAATCTATTCTATCAAAATCTTCTATCTCTTGAGAATCATCATATTTTAGATGTTTATTTTCTTCATCAACTATGGATTCTATTTCATCATCAGGGTCATCAAGGATTTGAATATCCAATTCCTCTAAATTATCAAGCACGTCATCAATATAATCCGAATTGATAACCTCCTCAGATATTTCATCATTTACATCATCGTAAGAAATATATTCTTCATCTTTGTTAACATCAATGATTTCTTGATCAATTTCGCTTTTATGTCTCATATCATTAAGCTTCCCCCTGATAAGATCAAAAACAAAATAACTAATCTCATTTTCCCTTGCGAATACTCATTAATGCCTGAGAAATAGTGATTTTATCTGCTGTATTTTCTTTTAGAATAGCAAGTTTGCTCTCACGTTTACGGAAATCTTCTATTTTTTTAATGCAACCGTTGAGCTCTGCTTCTATATCTTCTATATTTGACAAAAGGTTTTTTTTCAAAGTTAATTTTTTAGCAATAATATTTGATATTAGGTCTCTCGCTTCCTTGCTTGAACAATTATTTATTAAGTCGCCAAGCTCTATGTTTTCTTTGCTTTCATCTATATTATTCCAAAGTAACTCCATTAGTTCAATATGACAAGAATTTGTAAAATCCTCCTTTTTAAGATGTTTAGTTTTAGAGACAAGTTTTGGACATTGAATTAAACACTCAATTAATAGACGTTCAATTCTTTCTCTGGCGGTTTGTTTTGAGGAAGTTTTTATAGTAGGTTGTGTTGATTTAGCAATGTTTTTTCCAGCACCTATTTTTGAAAGCTGTTGCCATATATATTCTTCCTCTATATTTAGCCTTTCAGCGGATTTTTTTACATATTCACTCCTTTGCACAAGGTTTCCCATGCTTGCAAGAGTAGATACAAGATCGTCAACTGCTTTCTTTTTCCCCTCTGCGGTATCAATGCCAATTTGCTTGTTTATTCTATCAATTTTATATTCAACAAGATCAACTGCTGATGATATAAGTTTTCTAAAAGCGTCTGCGCCATTTTCACGAATGAAATCATCTGGGTCTTTTTCAGAAGGGATTGTCAACATCCTTACCCTAACATCAGCTTTAATTAGTAGGTTCATTCCTCTGGCAGAAGCTTCAGCACCTGCCTTATCGGAATCGTAAGCGATGATAACTTCATCAGTATAACGTTTAATAAGCTTCACATGGCTATCTGTAAGCGATGTTCCCAAAGAAGCAACGACGTTTGTAAATCCTGCTTGAAAGCACGATATAGCATCCATATATCCCTCAACAAGCAAAGCAAAACCTTCTTTTTGAATTGCCCGCTGAGCCATGTTTAGATTATATAGGTTTTTACTTTTTGTGTAAAGAGGTGTTTCAGGGGAATTTATATATTTTGCGTCAGATTCTCCCGCCTCAATAATGCGTCCTCCAAATGCTATTGGTTCGCCTTTGACATCAAATATTGGGAACATAATTCGCCCACGAAATCTATCATAATAATTACCTTGTTTTTTGCCCTCTAATATAAATCCTCCTGTTAGCAGAATTTTTTCGGAAAAGCCTGCTTTTTTGCCTGCATTAAGAAAGCTATCCCAATTAGGCAGGGAATATCCTAACTTAAAGCTTGCTATTATGTTATCATCAATACCACGTTTTTTTAGGTATGTCAAGGCTTGATTGCCCAAAGAATTATCAAAAAGCATTTTTTGGTAATACTGGACAGCAAATTTGTTAAGATTTTTTAGTTCCTCACTAATTTTGGACTCTTTGCTGTCATAAGTGCTTGGAAGTGTAATTCCGCATCTCTCTGCCAATGCTTTCAATGCCTCTGGATAGGTTATCTTTTGATACTTCATCAAAAAGGCGAAAACATCTCCTGCGGAATCACAAGCAAAACACTTGAAAATTTGTAGATCGCGACTTACATAAAGCGACGGTTTGGTATCGTCATGGAAAGGGCAAAGACCGACAAAGTTCTTTCCACGTTGTTTAAGTGAGACATACTCAGATATTATGTCCACAATATCGCATCTGCTTTTAATTTCTTCTTTTATATTTTCTGGAACAAGTCCTGATTGCAACTTGATCCTCCTAAATAGCATTAAACATCTATCTTAATTCTACAATAGTGACACCCTGACCGCCTTCGTTTTTATCTGCGGAATGGAAACTCGCAACAAGCGGATGTTCACTAAGTAATTCTGATATTGCTTTTCGCAATGCTCCTGTCCCAAGTCCATGAATTATGGATATGGTTTTGAGATTTGCGATAACTGCATCATCTAAAAATTTATCGGTTTTTTCAATCGCTTCATAAGCTCTAAACCCTCTAATATCAAGGATATTTGAAATATTAGGCTGTTTAGAAATTTGAAACTTAATAGCATTAGTTTTGGCTTGCTCTATTTTCTTTTCGCCTTTATTTGATTTTATCATAATTTCAGAAAGAGGTATATTTATTTTTGCGTTGCCTGCAATGACTTGAACTATGTCTTTTGAGTCTGGCATAGATGAAAGGATACCTGATGTCCGAAGTTTTTCTATATATACTTCATCACCTAATTTTAGCTCATCACGATTTGGTTTTCTAACTTCATCAATAGGTTTTTTATCAGCCATATCGCTATATGATAAACGTTTTATCTCAGAAGCGATGTCATTTTGGGCTTTTTCTAATCTTTTTCTAGCTCGTTTAGCGTTATCAATATTAGTTTTCTCTTTTTGTATTTCAGCGATCACATTCTCTACAAGCAATTGTGCCTTTTGGACGATCTGTCCCGCTTCGTCCAATGCTTTTTTCTCCATTTCTTTTCTTTTACTCTTTATTTGATTTAACAATATTTCTTGCTCTTGCTGAGTTTTTGTCGCTGATCTTGTCTTTTCCTCCGCTAATCGCTTCTGTTCTTCAAGGCTTCTCTGCATATCCTCAACGTTTAACAACAAATCTGTTATTCTGGCATTTTGCGGATTGATATATTCTTTCGCCTTTTCTGTTATGTCTTTTGGCAATCCTAACCTATCAGCGATCTTCAATGCGTTACTACTGCCGGGCAAACCGATCCGCAGTTCATAAGTCGGTTTTAGCGTATTCAGGTCAAAAGCCATAGAGGCATTTTCCATGCCTTCCTGAGAATAGACATGAGCTTTTAGGGAGTCGTGATGGGTTGTAGCGATGGTTATGACACCTTTTGAATGTAAAAAATCCAATATAGCCATGCCTAATGCTGACCCTTCTGACGGTTCCGTTCCAGCCCCAAGCTCATCTAAAAGGACAAGTGATGGTTCGTCCAATTGCTCTATAATTTTGATTATTCTTGTTATATGAGATGAAAATGTGCTAAGGTTTTGTTCAATGCTCTGTTCATCGCCTATATCAGCGAAGACTTCCTTGAAAACGGACATTTGACTTCCTTCTTTAACAGGGACATGTAATCCAGCTTGCATCATTATCGTCAATAGTCCGATGGTCTTTAATGCGACGGTTTTACCGCCTGTATTAGGACCAGTGATGACAAGTGTTTTAAAAGAATCACCAATATAAAAATCAATAGGCACAACTTTTTCTGGAAGGTTAGGATCATTTTCTATATGTAATGATTTTGATCGTTCATTTATCTTCATTTGAAGAATTGGATGTCTTGCCTGAATTAGATTTATATATCCTCGCTCGTTGATCTCTGGTCTTGATGTTCCAAGTCTAATGCAAAATAGCGATTTGGCGTTTATTAAATCCAACTCAGCTAATATTTGCACAGTGTTTTCAAACTGCGTTAAGACTTGGCGGATTTCTTCGGTAATTTCTCTCAGAATTCTTTTAATTTCCAGTTTTTCATCAGTTAAAAGCTCGTGCAATTCGTTATTTAACTCTACAACAGAATTAGGTTCAACAAATGCAGTAATTCCGCTTGCTGACCTTCCTTGAATAACTCCCGGCACAGAACCTTTAAGACTCTGCTTAACAGGAATTACGTATCTATCGTTTCGCAGAGTTATAACGTCCTCTTGTATAGCTGGCTGATATTGAGGGGATCGGAGAATAGATGCTAACTGCTTAGTTATTCTATCCCTAACGACAATCGTCTGTCTTCGTATTCTTAGAAGCTCAGGGCTGGCATTGTCTAAGACGTTACCTTCGTGGTCTAAACAGTTAGCTATTGTCTCTTCAATGTGAGAAAATGTGTTAAGATTATCAATGATCTCATAGATAAGCGGATATCTATCAGACAGGTCTTTTATGAAAGCTTTTAAATTCCTTGCTACACGGGCAGTTGATGCAACTTGTAGAAGTTCTTCGGGATCAAGGACAGATCCAACAACAGAAGCCTTTTTCAATATTTTTCTGATGTCATACAATCCTGACAAGGGAAATCCGCCCTCAACTAAATTGATAGTTTTCGCTTCGCTACAAATGTCTAACTGACGGTTGATTTCATAGACATCTGTTATTGGTTTTAGTTCCTCTGCTAATGATTTGCCCAATTCTGAAGATGCAAACGAAGCTATTGCAGATTTTATTTTATCAAATTCTAATGTTTTTTCAATTTCTGTGTTCATAGTGTTATAAATTATGTTGACTTATTGTAAATGCAGTATTTAAGCGGGGTTATATAATCTTTAAAGATATTATACTTTCGGTTATTTAGCTTGTCAAGATGGTCAATTTGCTGATTTGCTGAGTCATATAGCTCTTGGAATTGTCAGTTGTATTTTTATGAGATATAGAAAAAACTGATGGTGAATCAGGTAGTTCATTGTTGACATATACGCACAAGAATATTACAATATTTTTCGCATGATTGTTTTGTGGTAGTAAGATTAGCGGATTGAAATTTTTATCAAAGGAGATCGGCTTTGCCGTTTTATGGACTATGAAAAAAGTTAGCATTATTGGGTCTGGAAATGTAGGTGCTACAACTGCATTACTCATAGCTCAGCGAGAGCTTGCAGATGTCGTCTTGGTAGATATAATTGAAGGTGTCCCGCAGGGCAAAGGGCTTGATATGTTGGAATCTTCCCCCGTTGATAGGTTTGAC
>DTPJ01000755.1 GCA_011334435.1 Candidatus Poribacteria bacterium
GGGCTAATTTCTTGGAAATGTTCAAGATGTGTATGACCGAAAAATGAATGAGTTACAAGCGGTTCGTTAAAGCAAATTTGTCCTAATATCTGGCTTCCTATAAATGCACTAAAGAAATCATCTGGAAGTTCATCTTCATATTTGACGCATTCTCTAAATGGCACATGGTGAGTGACAACTATTATACGTGAAACTTTATCTTTTACTAAATTAATCTGATCCTGAAGATCATCAGAAAATTTTTTTGTAACCTCTTTGTCAGACAATTGCCATCGCGCAAAGTTTACATCATTCCAAACACTGCCTTTATATACCTTTTTTTCGTAACTGCTATCTGGTATCTTATACTTATCGCTTTTATATGAGTAATCATACCAGCCGATAGTTCCACAAAAGGCAACCTCGTTGATGATAAAAGGCGAATCTCCAAGATGATGAAATCCGATCTCATCGCAGATTTTTGTTATCAACATGTATTTGTGGAAAGACGTTATTCCACTGTTTCTGACCCATATATCGTGGTTGCCAGCGATGAACAGTTTTTTGCATGGAACATCATTAAAAGCCGATAATGCCTCTGTCAGAATATAGATATTTGAGGAAATATCACCACATATAATTAAAATATCAAGGTCGGAATGTTTCGCTATATTAGCAAGATGATTAACAATTTGGCGATTAAATGGAGAGAAATCTGCATGAATATCTGATGTTATACCTATTCGCATTATGTTGATTGCAATCCTAAATGAAATGCTTTAAGGTTGACTTCTATGGCTCGTTGAGGGACTCGCTCAACAATGACTTTCTCCCATACATCTATGGGGATATTAAGTTTTTTTGATGCAACGCCCAAAAGGGCAATATTTGCTGTTCTTACATTACCAGCTTGTTTGGCTAATTCAAATGCGTTGACAAAAATAACTGATGGAAAGTATTTTTTTAATATTTCTTCTATATTTTCAGGGTAAACTGCCGATCCACTGCTGACGGGAACGGGATTTATCTGTTGATCATTGACGATGATCGTCCCTTCTTTATTTATAAAATCAGCCATTCGGATTGCCTCAAGTTTTTCAAAAGCTAAAAGCAGATCACATTCGCCTTTCATAACAAGCGGAGAATATATCTTTTTCCCAAAGCGAATATGGCTATTGACACTGCCTCCTCGTTGTGCCATTCCGTGTATTTCACTTCTTTTAACATCATATCCAGCAAGCACCGCTGATTCTGAGATTATCTCACTGGCAAGAAGTATGCCCTGACCGCCAACACCTGTTATTATGATATTAGTTATCTTGTCCAATTTTTTAGCCTTTCTCAACTATTGCCTTATTTCTGCAAATCTGAGCGCATACCATACAGCCATTGCAAAGAATAGGGTCAATTTTGACCTTTTTATCCTTTGGGGATACTCTTGACATAGCTGGACAACCGATCCTTAGGCATAAACCACATCCGACGCATAATTCTTGATTCACTTCCGCAGATTTTGGAACTGCCTCTCGCCTGATTAAAACGCATGGACGATTAGTAATTATAACTGCAAGTTTATCAAGATTTATCGCCTCTTCTATGACTGAATCAAGCTCATTTAGGTCATAAGGGTCAACATATCTGACATATTCCACGCCCAATGTCTTTGCTAATTCAAACAGATTTAGCCTTGTCGTCTCTTCGCCCATCAATGTTCGTCCTGTCGCAGGATGGTCTTGACGCCCTGTCATAGCTGTCGTCTCATTATCCAAGATAATAACTGTCCCTTTTGATTTATTATACACCATGTCCACAAGCCCAGTAATGCCTGAATGGACAAATGTTGAATCTCCAATAACAGCGACAACGTTGTCACTTCTTTTAGTTGCTTTCTCTATCCCCATTGCAGAACCGATACTCGCTCCCATACATATACAAGTGTCCATAATCTCTAATGGAGGAATGACGCTCAAAGTGTAACAACCTATATCGCCTGTTACAGTAAGTTTTTTCTTTTTTAGAATATGGAATACTCCCCTATGAGGACACCCAGGACACATAGCTGGTGGACGAGATGGAATCTGCATCTCAGGAAGGATATTATCAAATTTTTTGTTAAGAAAGAATTCCGCTAAAATGTCAGGGGACAACTCGCCAAGCCTTCTATTAAGACCTTTGACTTTGATTCCCATAGCTTTTATATGTTCTTCAAGATAAGGATCAAGTTCCTCAATGACATAAAGCTCTTTCACTTTACTTGCAAAATCCCTGATGAGACCTTCTGGTAAGGGATATGTCATGCCAAGCTTGAGAATTGACGCATTAGGCAGAATTTCCTTAGTATATTGATATGAAATACCGCTTGTAATTATGCCTATCTCATCATCTCCAAATTCAACTTTTTGCAGATCGGTTTCTTCTGAAAAAGCCTGAAGTTTTTTAAGTCTTTCCTCAACTACAACATGTCTCTGTCTGGCATGGGCAGGTATCATAACATATTTTCTAACATCTCTAACAAACCCAGATGGCTCTTCCACATTATCCACTTCGCCAAGCTCTACTAATGATTCTGAATGGGAAATTCTTGTCGTTGTGCGGACTATGACGGGGACGTCAAACTGTTCACTGATATAGAAGGCAGATTTTACGAAATCCTTAGCTTCTTGGCTATCGCTTGGCTCTAATAATGGGACTTTTGCAAATGGGGCATAATTTCGGTTATCCTGTTCGTTTTGTGAACTATGCATGCCGGGATCATCGGCACTGATAACAACAAATCCACCTTTGACACCTGTATAAGCAAGCGTAAACAATGGGTCTGATGCGACGTTTAAGCCGACATGCTTCATCGTAACAAGCGCCCTTCCGCCAGCAAGAGAAGCACCGATACATACCTCAAATGCCACTTTTTCGTTAGGCGCCCATTCTGCATATATGTCTGGATATTCGTTAGCTATTGTCTCAAGAATCTCTGTGCTAGGTGTGCCGGGATAACCTGCGCAGACACTAACACCACTTTCGTAAGCACCTCTTGCTATTGCTTCATTTCCTGAAAGGAGCTTCTTCATATTCTAATTCTTTCTATATTATGTAATGATTAATTATTTAGCGTTGACAAGATTAATATGATCTATGCGATCTTGGGCTTCTTCATACATATTTCTTGTTGGGAGAAAATCAAAATCTAACGCCCTGATATAATATTGAAGTGCAGAATCCCAATCGCCAGAGCTTTCATATCTTTTGGCTGTGCTTATATTTTTGATCAGATCAGCGGATTGATTTTGATATTCAATAAGGGCTTTTTCTGCTTCCTTGATCTTTTTTGAACTTGCGGTTGATGATTGATTTTGCCAATATTCTTCTCTGGCAAGTATAGCTTTATCATAAGCTAAAAGGACAGAAAACCATTGATCTTGCTTCCCTTTTTCAAGCGATCTTGCATTCTCCAATAGCGTTTTGAAGTTTGCATCTGAATCATTGCCCAACGCAGATTGATATTTAGAAATAGCAGTTTTTGCCAGTTCAACAACAGATTTTGACTTTGTCTGAACCGCTGATTCTATCTTCTGCTTAAACTTATCAACTACCGTCTTATAGGCGGATAAAGCCTGATCTTTATCTCCGAGTTTCTCATAGCATCTGCCTTTACTTAATATTGCTGAAACTGTTAGATAGGATTCAGGATATTTTGATAGCTCATCATAATATTGAATTGCTTTCCTCAAAGACGCTTCATCGCCTATCTGTTCATAACTTTTCGCTATGCCGTCTTTCGCTAATACAACATATTCGCCTTTTGAGTATTTTTTAAGTATTTTTTCGTAATCAGTTATAGCTTCATTATATTTTTTTGCTTTGTAAGAACATATTGCGGAGTAAAGTAAGGCTTTGCTAATGATATTTTTGCTTCCGCCACTCTGTATAGCCTCTTGAAACTTCGCTTTGGCGGTATCATATTTGCTTATTGTAGATGGTTTGTCGCCATCTTTTGACATCGCAGTTTCTGCCTCTTCAAAAAGTGTTGTCCCCTCATTGATTATTGAAACTGCTTTGTCATTTTTACTGACTGTGTAGGTATAAACACCAATTATAATTCCGACTATTGCAACAATTCCTATGCCAGCAATGACAAGCTTTTTCCAATGTTCGGTTAGAAAGATTGACATTTTCTCTACTGTTGTAACAAGCTTGTCTTCTTTTACCTGTTTCTTTTTTAGTCTAGCCATACACAGCGAGTGACGAGTGATTGACATATATATTAAGCTCTCGTCTCTCTTACTACTCCTTTCTGTCTTATTTGGAGCATGACCGACAACTGCTTGCCTTACATGTTCCGCAACTAGAACCTTTTGAACTATTCCCCGAAGGGCTACCTTTTGACGACACTGCGAAAGTGGACATTAAACGTTCCACTCTTGGATTTTTACATTTTGGGCAAGATACAGAATTCACGCTACTACTTGAAAAACAAAGCTCTTCAAACTTATTGTCGCATTGTGAACAATGAAATTCGTAAATTGGCATTGTATCACATCTCCTAAGACTTTAACTATTATGATTACAAAATAAAAAGCGGGCGACGAGATTCGAACTCGCGACATTCAGCTTGGGAAGCTGACACTCTACCTGCTGAGCTACGCCCGCATAAAAGAAAGCATATTAAAGCATAAGAATATAACTGATCTTTCTGTTATTCTTACCCAAAATTTCTGAGAAATAAACGACATAAGAACTGACGAATATAATTATACAAAAGAGCATCTATTTATGTCAACAGAAAATAATTATTGATTGTTTTTATCTGACATTTCCGCCTTTTCTATCAACATAATAGGGATACCATCTTGTATCGGATATTTTCTCCCGCATTTTTTACAAATCAATTTCTCGTTTTTTTCATCATAGATTATATCGCCTTTATCAGCAGGACAGGCGAGAATCTCCAAAAGTTCCTTATTTATCATTGTTCATACCTCCCATGACATTTTTTATATTTTTTGCCACTGCCACAAGGACATGGATCATTCCTTCCGGGTTTGTTAGCTTTTGCTGGAATAGCAGAATTTTCATTCTTCTGTCCATTACCACTTTGTGAAGGTGCCCGTGTTTGTGGTGGGCGTTTTTGCTCTGACTCGCTAACTAACCTGACCTTGAACATATATTCAACTACTTCTTCTTTGATGGAATAGATCATCTCAGAGAACATATTATGGCTTTCACGTTTAAATTCAACTAACGGGTCCTTCTGACCATAAGCTACAAATCCAATGCCTTCTTCAAGATAATCCATGTTATAAAGATTTTCTATCCAATGATCATCAATACGGTCAAGCATGACAAGCCGTTCAAGTGTCCGCATCATTTCTGGACCCATTTCTTGCTCTCGCTGATCATATACATCTTTCAGAGTTTTAAGCAATTTTTCTAATAATTCATCGTGAGATAGGCTATCGGGCTTTGGATCCCATTTTGATATATCTATAAGAAAAGTCTTTTTAACCCAATCAATCAGTCCTGGGATATCCCAGTCGCTTCTATCCATTTTTTCGCCTGCATATATCTCTAAATTATTCTCTACAACTTCCTCAAGCATGCCCATAATCTCATCTTTAAGGTTCTCACCATTTAAGACCATATTACGTTGTTCATATATGACTTCTCTTTGAGTATTTCTAACGTCATCATATTTGAGTATCTGTTTTCTGATCTCAAAATTATGTTCTTCAACTTTTTTCTGTGCATTTTCAATAGCTTTTGTGATCCAAGGATGCTCAATTGGAGTGCCATCAGGGACACCAAGCCATTCCATCGCGCTTGCGAGCCTTTCTGATCCAAACTTTTGCATAAGCTCATCTTCCAAAGAGAGATAAAATCTTGATGATCCGGGGTCACCTTGACGACCTGCACGACCTCTTAACTGATTATCTATACGTCGTGATTCATGCCTTTCTGTTCCTATGATATGCAATCCGCCTAATTCTTTGACGCCCTCTCCAAGTGCAATATCAACTCCACGACCAGCCATATTTGTAGCGATAACTACTGACTGTCTTTCTCCCGCATGGCTTATGATCTCTGCTTCCTTGTCATGGTATTTAGCATTCAAAACATGATGTAAGATATGCCTTTGTTTAAGTAGTTTAGAGAGCCTTTCCGAAGTTTCAATTGACCTTGTTCCAACTAATACTGGTCTCCCTAATTCACGCATTGCTATTATTTCTTCTATTATTGCGTCAAATTTTTCTTTTTCAGTCTTATAGATCACATCTGGATAGTCAACACGGATCATTGGCTTATTAGTAGGAATGACCACAACTTCTAACTTATATATCTCGGCAAATTCCGCAGCTTCAGTCTCTGCTGTTCCTGTCATACCTGCTAATTTCTTATATAATCTAAAATAGTTTTGATAAGTTATTCTCGCTGTTGACAGATTTTCTTCCTCAATCTTGACGCCTTCTTTCGCTTCTATGGCTTGATGTAGTCCGTCACTCCATCTTCTCCCTGGCTGAAGTCTGCCTGTAAATTCGTCAACGATAACGATCTTTCCCTGTGCAACTACGTAATCAACATCTCGCTTATAAAGTGTGTGTGCGGTCAATGCTTGACGAACATGATGGACAAGATTTATATTTGATGGATCATATAAGTTAGATACATTCAGGAGTTTCTCAACATGGGCAACGCCTTCTTCTGTAAGAACTACCGTGCCTTTAGATGTGTTTTTTTCATCTATTATATAATCTATATCTTTTTTGAGTCTTGGAATTATGCGGTTAATTGTATAATAAAGCTCTGCTGACTTGTCCGATCTACCAGATATTATCAAGGGCGTCCTTGCCTCATCAATAAGTATGAAGTCAACTTCGTCAACTATGGCATAATTTAATTCACGTTGGACTCTTTGGTCAGGATGAACAGCAAGATTATCTCGCAAATAATCAAATCCGAAGGCATCATTTACACCATAAGTTATATCCGCGTTATATCCTTTTTTCTTTTCCTCTAACGTCATATCGTTAAGTATTAATCCGACTTCAAGACCGAGAAATCTATGGATACCGCCCATCCACTCGCTATCACGAGTAGCCAGATAATAGTTCGGCGTTACGATATGAACACCCTTTCCCGTGAGAGCATTTAAATATGCTGGCAGTGTAGCAACAAGCGTCTTTCCTTCACCAGTCTTCATTTCTGCGATCTTGCCTTGATGAAGGACGATTCCACCGATCAACTGGACGTCATAGTGTCGCTGACCTAAAACCCTGACAGCAGCTTCTCTGACGACTGCAAATGCCTCTACCAACAAATCGTCAAGAGTTTCTCCATTTTGCAAGCGAGCTTTGAATTCCGTTGTCTTAGCGCGCAATTGTTCATCAGTCAACCTCTTCATAGATGGCTCAAGTTCATTTATCTGAGCAACTATTGGTTGAATTCTCTTTATATCTCTTTCATGTTTACTGCCAAAAACTTTGGACAGAACTGTTTGCAACATTTATATCATCACCCTTTAATTAGACATTAAAATATTAAGTATCCGATTTCTGTTCTTCTGGTTTTTGTTCCCCTGGTTTCTTTTCTTCTGATTTTTCCTCTTGCTTTGATTCCAACATATTCTCATTATCAATCTTTTTCCTTAGAATAGCATATATTATTGTGCTTCCACATGAAAATATAGCCATAGGATAAGAGACAACAATGCCTACAATTATAATAAACGACACAAACATAAAGAAAGTTGCAAGGTCTAATGTCCATGGCATAGAAATATCAGTAATATTAGCTCCTGGAATTAGATGTGCAAATCCTCCCGCACCTATTATTTTGAGTGATCTTGCTATGACATCTGCGAAGTAATAGGATTCTTGATGAGCTAATAATGCTGAAGGCAAAAATGCTAAATAAAGTCCTGCAATGCTTATATATGCGAATATAGTAAACCCAAGTATAGCGATAAACCACAAAAGCTTATTGTAAATAACTAAACGCCAGGGTTGATTCCAAATAGTAGAATATAGTTGATAAATAGTCTCAAAAGTATCTTCTTCCGTCACTGCAATTATAGATGGTATAAGGAATATACCGAAAATACAGGCAAAAATTGTCAATATCATAAGAATAGAGAGAAAATAGACAGGTATGGTTAAGAATGCTGTCAAAGGTGTTCCGAAATGCTCTGCGAATTGTTCTATTTTAGGTATCAGATCAAGCAAACCTACCAAGGAGGGCCAAAAGATGCAAAATATGATTATTCCGATCAAGCCTAATATTGTTAGATATAGAATTTTTGAATACTTAAATGCGAATTTTAAGGCACTTTTTAGCGGATAAAAATCATCGCCACGCAATTCCTCTATGGCTATTTTTGAGACCGCAGTGCTAAACAGAAGATATATTAAAAACCATATTAAAGCAGAAATCGCCATTACTATAATTGTTGCAGTTGGCAAGATGATTGATGATTTCCAAGTAAATATGAATACAGGCAGAAGACCATAAGTTTTCCAAAAATCACCGATTATATTGCTACCAGACAAACTCAAGTAAACTAATATTTCATATATTCCATAGCCAAGTAAAAAGCCTAATAGATGAGTAAATATTTTTTTCCCCTTAAATCCCATTCGTCCAGCTCTAAACACATCTCTGAAATCGAAATAGAAGTTACTTGACATAGTTACCCTCCATTTTTGTGTCGGTTAAATGATCTATCATCCACTTTATGACAACTATATTCTACAACAAATATTATAATATATCAGTAAGTCTATGTCAATTATGTGATTACTGAATTACTGAAGATCGGAAATGAGTTTGGACAATTTATTATCCAATTAAATTATATAGGGAAATTCATCTAAATCTCCCTTTTCTATAAATATATCCCCCCTTCGGGGTTAAAAGTCCTTAACTTAATGGCTATGGGATAAAAGGGGATTTAATATTTTTTCTTGTTGTTAAAAATAAATTTGGTTAGCTAACAATATTTTTTAATTCAAAACTGTCCAAAGTTTATTAAGAAGACAGGAATTTTTGAAAATGCTCAGACAGACTATAAACAAACCTTCAACCTTTAACTTTTAACCTTCAA
>DTPJ01000779.1 GCA_011334435.1 Candidatus Poribacteria bacterium
AAAACGTAGGAGAGTTGACAATGAGTATAAGTATCGGCATTGTTGGTTTAGGGATGTTTGGTCCTTCGTTTATTAGCCATTACAAAAAGCACCCTGACGTCAGTAGAGTAGCACTTTGTGACTTAAAGGCAGATCGCTTGGCACAGATGGCAAAACAATTTGAGATAGAAGAAACATATTCAAGTTTAGACGAGATATGCAAAAGCGATATTGACGCATTGGTGATAATAACTCAACCGTGGTTACATGCTAGGCAAGCGATCCAAGCTATGAAAGCAGGAAAACACGTCTATACCGCAGTTCCCGCGGCACAATCTCTTGATGAATGCGACGAATTGATAGAAACTGTCAAAAAGACAGGCATGATCTATATGAACGGAGAGACAAGCTATTTTTATCCTGAGACCGCCTTTTGCCGAAAGAAAGCCAAAGAAGGTGCGTTTGGACATATCGTCTATACAGAAGGCGAATATTTTCACGATATGAGTCACGGATTATATGACGTCTCAAAAGGTCGCTGGGGCGCTCAATGGGGCTGGGATAAAACTGGTGATGCACCTATGTATTATCCTTCTCATTCAATATGCTTTTCCATTTCCGTAACGGGGGCATATATGACTGAGGTATCAGCACAGGGCTTTATATATCCTAATGATGAGTGGTTTCGCAAAGACACAATTTGGAAAAATGAGTTCTCCAATGAAGTGGCGTTATTCAGGATGAGCGATGGCTCTATCGCTAGGATATGCGAGTTCAGGCGAATAGGTCATCCGGGGTGTGTCCGTTCATGTGTCTATGGCACAGAAGGTAGTTTTGAGCATAACCTTGCAGGTGCAGTTTGGGCAGATAAACACGGATCACAGGTTATCCAACTGCCGATGGATCATGAACCATTGCCAGAGCCATTGGCGAAAGACCTTGGAGGACATTCAGGGTCACATGCCTACTTGGTCCATGAATTCGTTGACTCAGTAAATAGAGAACGTCTACCAAGGATCAACGTTTGGGAAGCGGTGAGATACTGTGCGCCAGGGTTCGTCGCTCACGAGTCAGCATTAAGGGGTGGAGAGTTGCTGAAAATACCTGATTGGGGCGATCCACCAAAATAGTAAGGAGATAATCATATTGTATTTCTCCTGCTTGACCGTCAAACAATTAAGGAGGTCAAAAATGGAACTGACAAAGGATCAAAGATCAATTATAGAAAGGGTAATTAACGCCTTTGAAACAGGCACTGCTGACGGAGATTATGGATGCATCTCTATATATAGCGATGGACCGCATAATATCAGGCAAATTACCTATGGACGTTCTCAAACAACAGAATATGGAAACCTAAGAAAACTTGTGGAGATGTATGTTCAAGCTAACGGGATATATAGCTCTCAGTTAGGCGTCTATGCTGATATGGTAGGAAGCATACCATTGACGGACAACAAGGAATTCAAAAACCTTCTGCGGAATGCAGGTAGAAAAGACCCGATAATGCAAAAAATTCAAGATGAATTCTTTGAAAAAATATACTTTGTCCCAGCTATGAAATGGGCTGATGATAATGAGTTCACATTAGCATTATCAGGTTTAGTGATCTATGATTCTTTTATTCACAGCGGCGGAATACTTTGGTTGATCCGTCAGCGATTTTCAGAAAGTCCACCAGTTCTTGGGGGAGATGAAAAAGCATGGATTACCGCTTATGTTAGAGAAAGACACGCTTGGCTGAAGTCACATCCGCGTTCTGCTGTCAGGGCATCAAGCTATCGGACAGCCGATCTAAAAAGAGAAATTGCAAAAGGAAATTGGGATTTGTCTCAAATTCCGATTAAAGCAAACGGCGTAAACGTTTATCCAAAGTCATAATAATTGATTTTGAATTAGCCTCTCATATTGAGATATTAGATTAAAAATCGTCTAACTCTATTTCTATAAGTTTCCCAGTCCTTTCATCTCTTACTTTAATAATCCCATGAAATGGGTCTATTTCTTCTACTTTTCCATTTATGCCGTCAAGTTCAAATTTGCTACCTACTTGAGGCATGTTCTTTTTTATATATTGATACCAATCACTTTCAAATTTAAGGCAACATAATAGTCTTCCACATATTCCAGATATTTTTGACGGAGTTAATGTCATGTTTTGCTCTTTGGCGGTTTTCATTGGAATATTGCAAGGTTTTCGTAAAAATGTCTTACAACAGATTTCTTGCCCGCAACTTCCAATTCCGCCAAGCATTTGAGCTTCATCTTTTGGACCTATCTGCCTTAGTTCAATTCTACGTTTGAATATATAAGCAAGGTCTTTCACTAATTCGCGAAAATCAACTCGCCTATCTGATGTAAAATAAAAAGTCAGCTTGGTTTCGTCAAAGGAATAATGAGACTTTATCAATTTCATAGGCAACTGATGCTCTTTAATTTTTTTAAGACATATTACATAAGCCTCTTTTTCCTTATTCCTTAACTCCTCAAAATGCCTTTTATCTTCCTCAGTTGCCTTTCTTAATACCTTAAGAATTGGTTTAGAATTTTGACATTTATTGATTTTTAATTTAGCGACGATTATGCCAAATTCCTGATCATCACTGTTATTAATACTTTGCACAACGCAGTGATCGCCGACGTTTAGCTCTTGATCAGATAATTCGTAAGTATAAACATCACTGTCGTTGCATTTAACACGAACTACATCAATCTCCTCCATTATATAACACCACCTCTCATGCTTAGCCGATTTGCTTAAGCACAAAAACGAGGCAGTGATTAAAGCCTTGTGGTGAGAGTATTTAAAGCATTAAACATCATTATTTCCATTGCCAGAACCGGATTTATATTTCGTTTTATAAGATTTTGGAGGTTTAGAGCCAAATTAATTAATCTTTCTAATTCCATAATTGAATAAGATTTAGCTATCTGTTCTAATATTTGCTTATTATCGTTATGGATCAAAAGCTCTTCTGGGCAACCTTGCTTTATCAGAATAATGTCACGATACCAACTAATGACAGTGTCAATGACATTATCCAACTTGCTTATTTCTTCTGCTTTTTTGAATACATTTATTAAATGAGATTTGTCTCTTTGTGTCAGTATTGACAATATCAATGACAGATCATTTTTATCATCATTCGCATTTTCGCTTGCCATTTTCAATGCCTTACCGGGCTTCCCTAATGATCGTATTGTCAGCCATTTTGCCTTTGATTCTGTCATACCCGGATATTTCATCAGGCTTTCCTGCAAGACTTTTTCCTGCACTAATGAAAATCTGATTAACTGACATCTTGACCGAATAGTTGGCAGAAGAGCATTATAATCTTCTGTTAAGAGAATAAAAATCGTGTTGTTAGAAGGTTCTTCAAGTGTTTTTAGTATAGAATTTGCTGACTCAAGTGTCATCTTCTCAGCATCTGCAATAATATAGACTTTATATTCACCTTCAATAGCCCTATATGCTTCCTGTTTCTTAAGAAATCGCATCTGATCAATTTTTAGCTTTGTCCCATCAGGACGAATTATTCTCACATCCGAATGATTTCCATCGTTTATCCTTCGGCATGATACGCATTTATCACAGCAATCATCTTTAAATTCTTTACAATTCAACGCTTTAGCAAAGTTTATAGCAACAAATTTCTTACCAACATCAGATGGTCCTGAGAATATATAAGCGTTAGCAATTCTGCCCGATCTTATGATATTTTTAAGTCTTTCAATTACATTGCTGTGACCAATGACATCAGAAAACATATTATTTATCCAATCTTAATAGCTAATTAGGTTTATCTTTGTAATTACTTAACAATTCATCTATATATTGTCTTATACGAAGATGAATATCGTCAATTGAACCTTTTGCAGAGATAACTTTTATTCTATTTGGATTATTTTTTGCGATTTCAAGATAACCTCTTCTTACCTTATTGTGAAAATCCAAATTTTCACTTTCAAGTCGGTCTTTATAATTTTTAAATCTCTCGGCTCTTAATAAACCCTCCTTTACTTCCATGTCCAAGATAATTGTTAAATCTGGCTCCAAGTTACCAGTAGCGATTCTGATTAGCGTTTCTATCATATCCATATCTAATCCACGTGCATATCCTTGATAAGCCCGTGTTGAATCGCTAAATCTCTCGCAGATAACGATCTTCCCCTTTTTCAATGCAGGCATGATCAGTTGCTCAACATGCTGTGAACGAGACGCCAAATAAAGAAGAAGTTCCGTTCTGCTTGTCAAATCTTGGTTTTTTGGATCCAGAAGCACTTCCCTTATTTTTTCAGCAACAGGTGTCCCTCCCGGTTCTCGTGTTTGAACAACGCAGTATCCAAGCTCTGACATATAATCAGATAAAATCTTTGCTTGAGTACTTTTACCGCATCCTTCAATGCCCTCAAGGCTTATAAACACACCTCTATTTGACATATAAAATGATCCGATATATTTACGGTATCTCTTGTTTAGATCTATAATAAACACTACAAATAGTAGTGAAACCAACACTTATATAATAACGTAGTAAACCATTTATGTCAAGCAATTTCTTTTTCAGGTGAATTATATATCCTTTTGACATTTGCATTGATCCCACAGAGAATTTCATAAGAAATAGTCCCAATTTTACTCGCTAATTCATCCGCGGTTATAACTTGATCTCCCTGTTTTCCGATTAAGATTACTTCATCACCTATAACCGCTTCTGGTATGTCCGTAACATCACAAAGACATTGATCCATGCAAATAGTGCCTACTATTTTAGCTCTTTTGCCTTTTATGATAACTTCTGCTTTATTGGACAATTTCCTATTATAACCATGACCATATCCCACTGCGATTGTCGCAACCTTTGTTGCCTTCTCTGTTATATAAGTCCGACCATAGCTTATACTAAAACCTGCTGGCACTTCTTTGATATAAACTATTCTTGTTTTAAAGCTTAGCGATGGCTCAAGCTGAATTTTACTTGTTATAAAAGGAGAGTATCCATATAAAGCGATCCCGGGTCTTACCATATCATAATAAGATGAAGGATAATTTATGATCGCTGAACTGCTTGCAGAGTGTTTTATAGGGATGTGAATACTATCTTTTTTCAGGCATGAAAGGACATAATTAAAGCGATCTATCTGATAATTTGTATAATCCTCATCTGTGTCTGCTGATGAAAAATGTGTATAAATCCCGTCTATTACAACATTTGGAGTGTTAATTACTTGCTTTATTAATTCAATCGCTTTATCATAGCTAACACCGATCCTTCCCATGCCAGTATCAACTTTGATATGGACTTTTGCATTTTTGCTGACTTTCCTCGCTGCCATAGACAAGGCATGACAGATGCTCATATCACATATAGTTTGTGTTATATCGTGATACACAACTGACTCTGCTTGCTCGGGAAGGATACAGCAAAATATTAAAATCGGTTTTTTTACGCCCGCTTGACGCAATTGAATGGCTTCTTCAACAGTTGCAACGCCGAACATTCTGATATTTTCGTTTTCAATTGCCTTCGCCACTTCCAAAGCACCGTGTCCATAGGCATTGTCCTTGACAACAGCTAAAACTTTCGCTCCTCTTGGCTCTACCAGATTTCTTATCTGCCGAAGATTGTGTAATATCGCATTAAGATTAATCTCTGCCCATGTTAGCATATCTATTCCATTTCATCATACTATCAGAACTACTCAAAGTTTGGTCATTTCTAACTTTTTAAAAGGATATTTTCACTGTTTTTATCTCATGTTTATCAATTTGCAGATGTATTGAACCGTCTTCATCAATTTTAAGCTCACCATCAGTCAATTCTTCTTCATTTAGATTGGTGAGTTTTGCTGATTTAGCATGTTTGAAAGCTCGGATTATGCCATCAACTGCTTTATCCGTAATATTGTAAAATCTTAATATTAGACCATCGCCTAATTCTGATTTTTTTAATGCTGTGACCATCAAATTAGATGGCTCAACGGATATAAAACTCATATAAGGCGGAAGTTTTTGACAACTATTTTTTTTAGAGAATACTCCATGAATGGTTCTCATAGAAGTGTTATGTTCGTAAGCGTGGCGATGAATTCCAGCGGAGAACCAATTTCCTTTATGTCCCACTAATGAATAAGAAAAGGTATGAATGCCATAACATTGTGCGTCTGGAATTGCCTTATCGCTATGCAAATAAAGACCATTTCTTGACAATACTCCTACACAACGTAGCAAAGTTAAATAGATTATCCAACCGTTTTTACTCTTATGTGCGGAATATTCGTGAAGCCCTTTATTAATTATCGCAAGACCTTTTCCATTATCGCTAACATCCAAGAAAGCAGATTGATAGTTATTCATAATAGACTCTTGCGTCCATTTAGTATTTGGTTTTATCGGCTCATTTCGTCTTTTAAGAACCTCAAAATGTCCTTCTACGTTGATTGTGTCTGTCTTTATCTCTGCTGGAAAGGCGACCCTTAATCTGTGATCTTCCACTTTATTTTCAAATATAGTAACAAAGTCAATTCTTGGAATGCTCTCATATATAGTCATCTTTACTATAAATGGGCAAGACATTTTTGCAGATGTTCTGTTCTCTCCATCTTTTGTAATCGCTTTGGGCAAGTTTACAGAAAACTTGATCTCCATTGTAGCTTTAACCGCTCCATTTTCTATCAGTTTGATGTCTGCCTTTGCTGTTTTATTCGTTATAATTTTTGAATGTTTCACGTGAGCGTAGTCAAAAGCATCTCCAGCGTCATCTCTATCTTCATAAAGGTTGCATTCTTTATATTCTATTCCAGCTAACTTGTCTAATATATCTAATGTCCCGTTAGCATTAATCCTGATCCTATAAAAGCGATTTTCCATGGTTCTTGAAGCTATCTTTATATGGGATTCTGACTTGATATTTTCTTCGGGAGAGGAACTCAGATAAAAAGTCGCATAGCCCAATGGCGGAATTTTCGCTTGAAATGCAAGTAAAGCGGTATCATCATCAAACGTAATTTGAGAAGGCACAATATTGCCATTGTGATCTTTTATGACTGGATTTTCTGGTATATTTGAGATAGGAATCTCAGTGATAACAGGGTCTGATCTTTGCCAACATAATGGATTAAATACAACAATAGGATAGCCAATGTTTGTATCTAAGTCAATATTCTCTGCTATTTGTTTTAAGGAAGTGTATGTTATATCCTCGCCGATCTGATTGACCCATTCGTATCTGACCATATCCTCACGATGAACTTCATCAATACAGCATCCGCGAATATTATTATGAGAATGATTTTTCAAAAGTTCCTTCCACGCATAATGCAAAAAGACTTTTGGATAAGTGCTATTAGAAATTAACCAATTCAATGAACTAAAAGGCTCTGCCCATTTCTCAAGCAATATTTGAGCCATCTCATTCATTTGTTTGAGATAAATTCTTGATGAAATAACCCCAGTCATTAAAGGACAACTTCCCTTTAACTCTCCTCTGTGTTCGCCAAAGTTCGTCCTCTGCGATTTTATATGCTCAACATAATCTTCAAGTCCACATTGCATTATATCTATGTTTTCCAACTTCTCATTTATATATTCTATTTTTTCTATTAGATCAGGTTTTAGTTCGTTAAGATTTTTGTCTGCATTAAGCAATATAATTTTTGACTGATTTTTTATATTTTCCTTGTGGACGTTGGCACAAAAATTTTCTGCATTAAGATCGTCAATGTCAAAGTTGTCAATTTTCTGATGGACAGCAAGCACGCTATTTTTGTCATCAGGAGAAATCCATATAAATTCATCATCTAAGATTTCGCCTTCATCGTCTAATCCACGAGTAAATACAACAGATTCTATGCCAAATCCTCGCATGATCTGCGGCAATTGTGAAAACAAACCCAAAGAATCAGGGATATACCCTATCTTTGTCACTCTTCCTGCTAACTCACCAACCATAAAACCGAACATAAGGTTGCGTATTATTGATTCAGGGCTGACCAATAAAATATCTGCTAATGAATACCATGGACCTACATCTATTTTTCCTTTCTGGATTAACCTTTTTAGCTCCTTCTCCATCTCTGGACGTATTTCAAGGTAATCCTCAATAGATACAGATTGACCACCAAAACTAAAACTCTTATATCTATTGTCATTATTTAAGATTTGGATTAGTCTATCAATACATTTTACAAGCTTAATTCTGTTTTGTTGAAATGGACTATCCCAAGCGCGATCCCAATGAATGCTGGGGATAATAAAAACCTTATAGCTATTTTCCACTATTTGCCTCTTTTCTGCATTTTAGCTGTCGTGCATCTTAAAGATCATAAGCGTCATGTCATCATATTGAATTGAATTTCCCATAAATTCGTTTAATTCTTTGCATACATAATTGATAATTTCATCGGGAGATAAATTTAGATTTCTTAATACTATATCAATTAACCTCTCCTCGCTAAAAATGAGTTCTTCGGTATTCATAGATTCAATTATGCCATCAGTGTAAAAAACGACAATATCATTAGGTTCAAGTTTGATCTTTGCCTCATCATAATGAAAATCGTCTAATAT
This sequence comes from Candidatus Poribacteria bacterium, assembly GCA_011334435.1. Lineage (GTDB taxonomy): Bacteria > Poribacteria > DTPJ01 > DTPJ01 > DTPJ01 > DTPJ01. The sequence goes on from DTPJ01000779.1 coordinate 8,549, forward strand.
TCCACAAGGAATTCCGCCTCCATTTGATAAATTATACAAACTTCCGTCTTGTTTAAATAAGATAGGATAATTATGTCCTGCGTTGCTGAATACCATCTCACCATTCTGGGGATTTAGATTGGCATAAAACAACGTTACAAACCTATGTTCTTCTATAAGTTGACAAATTGGACAAAGAGCGGAATTGACCCTTTGTATTATCTCTTTTGGTGGATAACGATCTTCGGAACATCTCCTAATGGAAGCTTGAACATTAGCCATGAGTAAAGCGGCGGGCATACCTTTGCCAGAGACATCGCCAATAGCGATACCGACATTTCCAGAAGATAAGGTTATAATATCGTGGTAATCTCCGCCGACATATTTTGCAGGTTGATTGAATATGGCAACATCAAAGCCATTAATTTCTGGAATCTGTTGAGGCAAAAGCGTTTGCTGAATTTTCCTTGCTATTTCAATTTCCTTCTCCAAACGGCGATGAAATAAGATATTTTCATC
>DTPJ01000497.1 GCA_011334435.1 Candidatus Poribacteria bacterium
ACGAAAAACGTATATCTGCTGAGGAGAACATACCGATTGACGATAGTCTTCGTAAAAGAGTCAGAAGGGATTTTCCGCCTCCGTCATGGTTGGATTTCCGTCAAACTGCCTCTTAAAATTAATTCTAATTGAGAAAGGACGGTTAAAAATGAAATATACTGAAACAGCTTTATTTACAAGTGGTGAAAATGGTTATAACACTTATAGGATACCTGCTGTTATAGTATCAAAAAAAGGCACTATACTTGCCTTCTGCGAAGGGCGAAAGAATAGCATTAGCGACTCTGGCGACATTGATATAGTCATTCGTAGGAGTTTTGATAATGGCATAAATTGGGACGATATGCGCGTGATTTTAGATGATGGCAAAGATACTATCGGCAATCCTGCCCCTGTGGTTGACCATGATACTGGCATAATTTGGCTTTTGGTAACAAGAAATCTCGCAGAAGGACCAGAAAGCCTGATAGTTCAAGGCAAAGCACCCAGAACCGTATGGGTCACATATAGCGAAGATGAAGGCAAAACTTGGGCAGAACTTAAAGAGATAACGCAAGATGTCAAAAAGCCATCATGGACTTGGTATGCAACAGGTCCTTGTCATGGCATTCAGCTTAAAAATGGACGATTGATCATACCTTGCGATCATGTTGAAGGGACAAATAGGAATTATGCAGAATCCGCACATTCACATATAATATATAGCGATGATCATGGCAAAACTTGGCATATCGGCGGAATAGCACAAAAAGGCACAAATGAATGTGTTGCAGTAGAAACAATTGATGGTGCAATTTACTTGAATTGCAGAAACTATGTCGGAGCAAAAAGACGAGCTTATGCTTGGAGTTATGACGGCGGGAAGACATTTACCGATTTCGGTTATGACGAAAAACTCGTTGAGCCAATATGTCAGGGAAGTATGATAAGGTTTTCTGATTCAGTAAATCATGACAGAAATCGTATATTATTCTCAAATCCTGCAAGCGTAAACAGAGAGCGAATGACGATCAGAATAAGCTATGACGAATGCAAGTCATGGGATAATGGCAAAGTTTTATACGAAGGACCTTCTGCATATTCCGATCTATGCGTTTTGAATGATATGACGATAGGATGTCTATATGAAAAGGGCAAGGCGGATTGCTATGAGACTATAACGTTTGCACATTTTGACCTTGAATGGCTGACCGATTCTGTTAAGGAGGGTTAATATGAATTTTCAATAGGCAATGTAAAACAAGTTGACTGAATGTTCTACATTGCCATTCTAAGGTTAAAGTTGATTATTAGAAATTTACTTACCTTTTATTTCGCCCCAAGTGGATGCGAGTTTTCCAGCAGGTTCAACGGCAATATACATATCCTTTTCTGTTTCGCCGATAATGACGTTATCAACATAGACCAGACCATAAAGACCGAATTTGCCTGATTTATATGTTGATTCTTTTCCTGTCATAAGAGGTTTCATTTTGGCAAACGGTGTGTTATCGCCTTTTTCTTTTGCATAGACATCAAACGTATCTCCCTTGATCACGAGTCTGAAACTGAACCACTTTTCGGGAGGTGCATTATAAGCTACGCCAGCGACAAAGTTTGTCCAATTGCCTCCTGCCCTTTTCCAGAAGTCAAATGTTGAGCCGAGTCTTCTGTCCAAGAGGTAGAATTCATTTTCGCCCATAAATCGGAAAATTACGCCCATATAAAAGTCTGCTGGAAAATATATGTCATAATCAACGATATAATCTGTCATATTGGCATCGCCAACAACAGCGATGTTTCCGCCAACGTCATGACGTGACTGATCTTTCGGAAGGTCTGAATGAGCAAAGACTTTGTTGTTCTTATTAAGTGGATCAACTATAACTTGTGGATTTCCTTTGCCTTTGAAACCGAGTTCCCAACCCTGCGGAAATTTTCCTATGGTATCCTTTTCAAAATCACTTGCATAAAATTGTTTCCCAAACGCAAGTGGTGAGAATAATACCAAAAGTGCAAGAGTAATAATGCATAACTTCTTCATGTTACTTTATTTCCCCCCAAGTTGTTGCAAGTTTGCCTTTTGGTGCAACGCTGGTAATTACTAAATCATTAACAGTTTCACCAATGACAACATTATCAACATAAATAAGCCCATAAAGACCAAACTTGCCCGCTTTATAAGTTGCATCTTTTCCTGTAATGAATGGCTTATCAAACGGTTTGCTATCCGCTGCTGATTTAACGTAAGCCTCAAAGCTATCGCCTTTGACAACGAGTCTGAACCTATACCATAATTTGGGGACTGCGTCATATTTTGCCCCAGCGGTTATGTTAGTCCAGTTTCCGTTGCTATGTTTCCAAAAATCAAAGGTTGTTGGATTTCCGACTCTTCTATCAAGAAGATAGAATTGTTTGGAGTCTATAAATCTGAACAAAACTCCTATATAAAAATCTTCTGGAAAATAGGCGTCGTATTCCACGATATAATCTGTCATATTGGCATCGCCTACAACCCATATACTACCACCAACGTCATGCCTTGCTTTGTCTTTTGCGAGATCGGTATGTGCAAAAATCTTGTTATTTGGATTTAATGGATCGGCTATAACCTTACCGTTTCCTGCTCCTGCAAAACCAAGTTCCCAGCCACTTGGTGGTTTGCCAATCGTTTCATTTTCAAAATTGCTTGAATAGAATTGTTTGGCAAAAGCAAAAGACGAAAAGACTAATAACAACAACATAACAAAAGCGAACTTTTTCATTTGCTTAAACTCCTTTTTTAACCAATAAATAACCGAAACTTCATAGACTTGGATATTATAAAATACAAAATCCTAAAAATCAATACATCAAATCCGATGATCGGACGTAAGTTACGATAGAATAAGAAATTTTTTCATGCTCTTCCCCTTATCTCATACTTAAAAGCGGGTAGTGTCTCTGTCCGGATATATAGCAAACCGTCAACCCATTCTGTTTTCGGGTTTCCTATAATTGTCCCATCTTCGGCATATCCTATTACTTCAATGTCGCCTGCCATATCTATAATAGAAGGGTTAAACGCAAAAGTGTTGCATTTCACCGTAGGAATGAGCCACCATTTGCCATAATCTTTCTTTAATACCGCACTGCCATCAACTGCGATCTTTCCGAAAGATACGAATTCACCACGGCTATCGGCATAATATTGATCATTCCCATAACAACAATCAACTCGGCGATCATTGACAATAGCAGAATATGCCAAAAGACCGTCTTCGTTATTTATGGCGAGATAGCCCCATTTAGGCAATTTATATTCTTTATCTGCATAATTAACAAGCCATAGTTCGTCTGATGTGTTGACCCATATTTCCGTCTGATTTTCATATACAATGTGAATGCGACTTGTGTCTGGATTTTCGCCCATAGTCAACGCTTGTGAGGTATCAACCATTTTTCCATCTCGTTCATACTCAATTTTTTTGACGGGTATAAGCGTATATCTGCTTTGAATTTGTTGGATCATATAATATATTTTCAGAGTGCCAGCCATATCAGACCAATACATAAATCCTATATGTCCATAAGCCAAAGTTGTTGCGATGAATTGGTCAATGTTCCAAGGATTTCCTCTGAAAAACATATCAGGCGCTCCCATGCCAGCGTCCATATTAAGCGGATGCATTTTTAGCAGATCAAAATCAACAAGCAAAGGCTCTTTTGAAGGATCGGGGCTTATTATCTGTGCATAGTTGCCATCAGTAAGCCCAACATACCACCAATGGTTATTGCCCTCGGAGTAGACAGGACCGTTATGGGCAAATTTTTCGTTATGTAATAACCTTCCAAAACATTCAAAAGTCCTGCGAAAAGTCCCTGCACCGGGAACACGATAATCATAATCCACTCTTGAAAACGGGCTAACTGCTGTATGGACATCGCAATAGCTATGATTTTCACCAAATTTTGCCTGTATCTGAGGGGCAAGTATCGCTTCCATCTGAACAGCGATCATCGGTTTAGGCGCGTAACATCTCATCCACGCCCTTTGCCAATCGCCATTAGGTAATCTACTGACCCAATCCTCGTTCCAATAGCTATTGACAGGTGCAAAATCGGTATAATTTGTATAAAGACCAATTCGCCAACCAAGTGATTTAATTGCGGATACAAAATTTTTCAAACCTTCATCGCCGCCCTTTTTGGGCGCTGCGTTAAGCCTGAATGTAAAACTTTCGCCTTCATCTCGCCATGAGTCCTCGTGAAACCTTATACTGACTTTCTCACAGCCATATTTTCGTAACAACTCCGCCTCGGCAATTTCTGCTTGACTTTGTCCACCGAATTTAACTCTCCATAACCTATCGCCTTGCTCTTCTTTCATCGGAGACTTAGGATTAGCAATTGTCGGCAAAACCTCGTGAAAATCAGGAGAAACATTGATAAATAGTCTCTCATGTAAAGTATTTCTTTTACCATCAGTCTTGGGAATATACTGCGCCCCGCCGTTGTAGATGGCCCAATTATCGCCAAGCTCTGCTCCGCCATATAAGATAGATGCATCGGAGACATACCAATCAAACTGATTAAAGAAAAACAGCCCATCTGCATATAACACTCTCGGATCGTTCCCGCCATAAGTGAGATATGGTATTTTAAACAGTTTCCCTTTACTTATGCCCTCTGCACATCCCAAAGAGACTCTCTCAATAATCGGTTCGTTTGCGTCCATCTCTACAACAAGCGATTTTTGCTTGATGTAAATGCGATATTCAAGATCAGTTTGAACATTGTCAACCTGAAAATGCCAGATCGCTTTTACTTTATCATCAATCAGACTCAATTCCTTTAACTCTCGTTTTACTGATACATCATTGACAGGGATATTTCCTTTTGACGTAACAAGCGAAATTCCCCCATTCGCACAAGGCTTTATGATTTTGTCGTCCCATATCAATTCAATATCGCTCAGTGTCCCTTCAATTGGCGTATATCTATATTTTATCTTGCAATCTTTGCCGATATATTCAAAAATTATCACCTTATCATTTTGGCTGACTGAATTTTTATAATCTTCTGTTTTATTCATAGGGAGTATCGTCTCTTCTCTTGTTGGAAAAGGCAGTTTTTCTGGAAAAGGCTCAAAGGTGAGTGGTTTAAGTTCCTCTTTGAAGAAATAGCAGGGACCTAAATAAATTACTCTTTTATCCTTATTTTTCGCATTTGTAAATCTAAATCCGACAAATTTTGCGGGACGTTTTATCTCATTGTGCAGACGACCGTTCATTAAAAACCAGTATTTGTAATCCATAACGCCCATTTTTATCTCAAATTCTTTATCGTCTGCATCCATTAACACAATTGACACGTGCAAAAAAGGTGTATTAGAATCGGGCGCCCATCCCCAACTGTTTCCGTAATTCCAAAAGTTTACGTTATCCCAAGGATCAGGGATAATCATTGGAGTTTCTGGTTTAACGAGAATAGACGGCTCTTCGCCTCTGCCGACGTATACAAGTTTTGCACAATAGTCGTGATATAGCTTCTGTTCTTTTGATAAATAAAGCCAACCTTCCGCGTCTTTTCCTTCAACTAACCAACCAGAGACGTTGCAAAAATCAACAAACGGTATCCGTTCTTCTTTTCTGCCCTCCATTTCATAAGGTTTTTCGCCTTCCAAACCGGGCTCAGGGTCTTGATTTTCTGCTTTGTGAACAATTATGTTTGACATAACTAACCCCCTATGTAAATTATCATTAGCGTATATGGATGTTATTAAAGTTAAAACGAGGATTCCAAAGGACGTTTTTAATACATTATTCATAAATATAGGGATTGGCAATTTATGCCATTTCTGATCATTGTATCATTTTGGAACATAAAACAAATCTAATTAAATAATTGTTTTGCAAAATATTGTTACATTTTGGAGCATATACATAGCACAAACAAGAGGGATGTAGAATTAATTAAAAGCAACAGGATTTTTATCGATAATAATTTGATCTTTGCTAAATCCTTATAAATACTTCGTTTGCACGATTCAGGATACACAAAATTTTAGCAATTTGACAATAGGATAGCTGTTTTTACGAGTTGGCACGCAAATTGCTATAATATATTTGTGCTACCCCTTGCCTTTAGGCCCTGTGGTGACTTTTATAGTTGCTACAGGGCTGTAAATTTTTTAAAGCACTTCCGCATTATCCGCTGTTATGTTCAAGACCACTCCATCTTTGTAATAATTTGCTGGGATAAACATCATCTCGCCGCTGATTTTGCCTTCTTTGTGTAATATGTTTATCTTTCTTTGAACAGATTCGGCAAAGTCTAAATCTGCTTTATCCATTCCAGATTTTGTAGCTTGCTTTTTATGGACGATCTCTTTGATTCTATGTTTGACATCATCAAAATCATCACCGAAAGCGGATTTTAGGGAAGAATCGTTTTCAAACCAGTTTAATTCTTCCAATTCACGAGATTCATAATATTGTTGGGTTATGGCATTTTTAAGTTCATTAATGACATTTTCATTTTTTTCAACTATGGCTAACACGTTTCCGCCAAAACCTGCACCAGTCAGAGATGCACCAACTGATCCATCTACACTTTTGACTATATCAACGATCATATCAAGCTCAAAGCTACTTGCGTCATAGTCCCCAGGCTGATTTGTCAGTTGTGCTTTTTGCCTTCTGACAATGTCATCGCTTTTAATATCCTCAATTAGCCTATCAAGATATCCATCGGTCACTTTATTTATCACAAAATTTTTAGGCTTGCCATTGCCGTCAAACCTGAACATTCTGTCGCCGTCATGCCCGATATACATCAATTCGCCTGCTTTTCTGATCTCGCCATTTTTTATCAACTCAGCAAATGCCCTGCTTCTCTCTGATTCTGCTATGCCCCATAACGCCGGACCGCGGACATCAACAGATTCTGGATATTTTTTCAACTGACCGAAGAATCTATCAAGCCTTTTCTCTAAATCTGCGATTGAATAACGTCTCCTCAGATCATTTATTGATACGCGTTCTGGGAGTTTTCTCAGGAGTTCATATATTTTATCACAACCGATCAATTCTGGCGTTATCTGTCCTAAAAAGTTGATTTGATCTAATATACTATTAGAGAAACCCATATCCTTTAAGACATCTTTTATAAGGATCATAGCTATGTTATATGCAAACATAGTCTGATTGTATGCAAAAAGCCTTTCAGCTGATTTAGTTGATGTTTTATATGAGTTTATAATGACGACTTGATGATCCTCTGGAAAAGCGATATATTCTGGCTCTATCTCATCAACAGTTAGAAATACACTGTGAAGTATATGTCCTCGCTTGCCAAAGATCATCGCCCCGTGATCGCCAAAACCGCCCCTTGTTCCGACATACCATTCGCCCTGCCCAAGACATATAACCGATTCTCGCCGATCCATCGCCAAATCATTAACTGCCATAAACGCTAAACCAGATGATACAACCAAAGTTGATGATGATGCCATTCCATTACCTCTTGGCACATCTCCATAGGCAACGATGTTCATACCTTTCAATTTTCTATCGGGAAAGCTATCTTGGATTTTTAAGACCGACGCTTTAATGTAGTTAGCCCAATCACCACGGTTTGCTTCTATGGATTCTCTGACCGTCTTGCTGTCTATATAGTCAATCCACGTTCCCCAATTTCCATTTTCAATCTCTTTTGATATGCTAAATTGTCTTTTGCCAAACTTTTTGTCTTCAACGTTATTCATTTCAACAACATCGTCATTACGCTTGCCTGCTACTATGACCATTGTCCGAGCATGCGTTAGATAGTTAGGAGTTGCATGCTGCATTTCGGAGTGCATACCACGGAGGTTTATCCTGCATGGTGTCCTTGTTACTAAGACTTCACTGTCCATGCCATAAATATTTCCATAACGTTCAAGAGCAGAAGCGATGATTGATTTTCTGCCATCTATAACGTTCTGATCTTCTCCATATATCTCATAGAGATGCTTTATCAATGGGCTTTTTTCATCTCTTAATTCTTTTAGCCAATCAGTTACTTTCATAAAACGTGGTGATTTTGGGACTGACTCTATTTTTTGCATTTATCGCCTCCAATGTTTACTTTTCAATAGCCGCTTTTTGAGTGTTTATCTTTCTGATCTTTTCTGGATCAAACTTAGGCTTTCGGTCATAATAGTAGATGCCGTTGACCTCTTGTTCAATATCATAAAGCTGAGTGTAACAAAAAGCACACATTTTCGGATGGTTCAATAACGTTTCTGTTAGTTTTCTATATCTTTCAATGTATTCTTCTTCACTTTTTGGTCGTCCAGCAACTCCGCCATATCCCCAGCCTTTTTCATCTTTTTGATTTGGATTCCACCATATCCCGCCATATTCGCTTACCCAATATGGTTGCCCTTTATAAGGAGCGTCTCTATCAGGTGAGTTTTGCCATGCTTTGCCCCCTTCTGCTAATGGTCGGAACGCATTGGCGAATGTCTCGGGATTTTGATCGTAGTTATGGACGTCATATAGATCGGTCTCTACATGGACATATCCGCTTGTATCAATAGTAGGTCTGGTATGATCGTAAGCCTTTGTAACTCTATATATAAGTCGCAGAAGCTCTGGATTTTGGTTTCCCGGAGTTTCATTAAAAGGACACCAGCCGACTATTGAAGGGTGATTATAATCTCTGTCAAGCACTTCAAGCCAATTAGACATCATTTGTTCAAGAGTTTCTTTTGCTGAATGGTTTAACCCCCAATTTGGATATTCTCCCCAGACGAGATAACCCATCTTATCCGCCCAATACAAGAAACGAGGTTCAAATACCTTTTGATGAAGCCTTGCCCCGTTGAAGCCGACGTCCATAGCTAATTTAATATCGTTTTTCAATGCGTCATCATTAGGGGCAGTGTAAATTCCATCAGGATAAAAGCCTTGATCAAGCACAAGCCTTTGAAATACGGGTCTTCCGTTTAGCAAAATAGCTGGATTTTCAATCTTGATTGAACGCATGCCGAAATATGAATCAACACGATCAATAACGATGACGTC
>DTPJ01000434.1 GCA_011334435.1 Candidatus Poribacteria bacterium
CTTCATATCTTCCGCCTCCATTTCCAGAGTCACATAGGATGCTATCTTACTTCTTTGATATTCTCTCATTTTTTATCATCAACTTGCCTTTTTAGTCAAATCTCCCCTGCTTGATAGATATGTTTGTTTGGTTGTATCTTTATATAAGGTCAAATTTTATTGACGGGTTGCGTATTTAGATGCCTCATAATAGATATAATGCAGAACAATTACCCGCACCACCAAATTCCCTAAACATATGTAAAATCAATAGATTAAACTATTTCCGCCCTTTAATAAAATAACTATAACAAAACTATGCCAACTATACCCCACCTTTGCCCATTTTCCCAGCATGAAAATGTCAAATAAATGAATATTTATGAACTTTCTGGCATGTCTATGGCAAGCATCAGCGACAAGTAATGATTGATCAGTGACAGACGGAAACGCTATGGATGCCATTTAGAGAACACCCGTTACCAATTAAACCCCCTCTAAAATGCCCTAAAACGCATTTATTCTATCATATGGCTATACTAATAGGGCAACCTGAGATAGACGCCTTATAAGCCATTCTGAAGCGTTTTCCCCGTATTCTGCAAATAGACCCTAACCTGTCCTTGTGAGTGCTATGGACTATTATTCGCTTAGATAGATATAATCTCCAAACCATCAATTCGTTTGAAATGCTCGATATTATTTGTGCAAAGCGGAATCTGATGATAGATACAAGTAGCAGCGATCATAACATCAAGATCACCGATCAGTAATCCCCGACGACGAAGTAACCCACGCTGCTGACCAAATACCCTGCATATCCCATCATCTATTTCCAATACAGCGATACCTTTGAGGAAATCCCTTAACCTTTCCATGCTGACCTCAGGGTCTCGTGAATAATATACCCCCTCATATAACTCAGCTAAAGAGATGATACTTATCCCTAACCCATAAGGTTCCAGTTCTAAAAGTTTTGTCCTTACTCTCTCAACTCCATTAAGGTTACTCACAACCCAATCTGTATCAATGAGATATGAAATTTTCAAAGCTTAACCTCCGGACGTGTTGAAATCCTGCGACTTTCATATATATCCTTCAAGAATTGGTCAGCATCGATCAACCCCTTCCATCCGCCAAAGCTCCTCTTGATCCCCTCCGCAGCATCAGCAATGGGCTCTGAAACCGTTATGGTGATCTCCGTGCCATCCTCAATATCAATATCCTCCAATGGCTCAATAACACCATTCCTATATCTTGCCTTAATTGTCTTTATCAACTAACCTCACCTCCAAAATCTATGTTAAAAAGCTCTCACTGATATTCTATCACCAACTCGCCTGATCATCAAAGGATTTTTTTCTGAACTCACACCTGCACATCAACACTATGGACATTATGAGCTATCTCCATTTAGATGTGCAGATGTCAGTCCGGAAACAAACAATAGTTCATAATAACAATAGCTCATAATATTTTAGCTCTTTAACAATGATGGATTTATATAGCGTCAATGGCTAATGTCGTTGACGCTTTTTCTTTTTCATAAATTTTTGTTGACTTTTCTATCTCACTATTTTATACTCATCAATAATCCTTAAAAAGACAAGGGGGTTCAGCTATGCTTTTTTGTTTATGTAAGTATCTAAGTTGGCAGTAAGGAAAGCTTGTCAATAGTTTCTATACAAGTTCTCGTTATATGGTTCTTTGGTGACAAATATGAAAAGTTCATTATAAAAGGCAATAAAAATGCGGAATTGGCATTTTGAGCCTGTTGGTAAATTGATGAAACCCAATTGCAGGCTTGGATTGGGATTTTTTTGAATTTATTGCCAAAGAACCGATAATGATTACGAGAACGAAAATATGAAAAATAACTTTGTTGCAGTACTTATCTACCTGAGGTGTAAATACATATGGATTTAAATCAACTTTTGAATGAGCTTAAGAAGTGTAAGAAAAACTTTGACTTGCTGTTCAAACAGCTGAAAGAAATTTCCTATTTGGAACAAGATCGAATGGCAAATTTACCCAGGCTAAAAGCACGATTAGCCACAGTCGACAAAACAATGGGTCAGCTTATCCAATGTGCAAGTCAATCTGAAGTTCTACGTAATTGGGCCAGTCAGTATAGAGAAGATCTCGTTCGTTCTGAAGAGCATTTCAAGAAACATTTCGGAGTGGAACTTGAAAGAGAATTGAGAGCGCATAATCTTTCTCTTTCAGGGCAATATCCTGATCTCAAATCAGACCTGTATACGATTGAACTTGACTTTGATGGGGAACGGGTGGTGCTATGGTATGGCCCCAAGCAAGAGAGAATAGGTCAGTGTCACTTGTCAGTAACAGAAATAGTAAATCGTATCGAAAAATTCAGGCAACAGATAGGATCGGGGTTAAGTGAGGATGAATTTCTAAAGAGACTGAGAGAAGCTTATTCCCGCGTGATGGGTATCAATCGCGGTGAACCCGCCCCTATTATAGCGGTGCTAACTGAGCTTGCTTATCTACTTCAGGATTCACGATTTCGTCAGGATCCGAGGAAAGAGAATTATAGAAGTTACAGTCGTGCTGATTTCAGCTATGACATTTATAAATTTCGTCAGATTAAGGGTCTCCGCCTCAAAGTTGCTACGAGAGATCACACAAAGAAACGAATGGATTTTCTTTGGGTGCCCGACAATGAAAGCGGCGAAGGTACAACATACTCGCATCTGTATTTCGAGGAGAAGCAAGAATGAATGAACTTAGCCAGAACATTGCCCGACGTATCATTGATATAGTAGGAGCAAATGGTATCCCGCCAGAATATGGATTCCAGTTCTTCACAACAGGTTTAGATCCTTATTTGACCATCATTGAAAAGGAATATTTGTCGTCTTTTATTAAAGATGGAGGATCTGCATTTAAAATGGTTGTTGGGATCTATGGTGGCGGCAAAACCCATTTCCTTTATTGTGTGCGCGACCTTGCATGGAGAAACAACTTCGCAGTGTCCTACGTTAGGCTAAGTCCCAATGAGAGCCCATTTCACCGGTTAGAGCAGGTATACAAAGCTATTGTGAAAGGCATCACTCCTTCCCTTACAGCCGAAGAATTACTCTCGGGATATGAGCAAGGTATCATAAGTTTCCTGCGCACTTGGTATAGCCAGAAATTTCAAGAATTCAAAAGCAAAGGATTATCAGAAGATAGTTTACATGAAGAGCTGTTAAATTACATAGAGAATATCGAAGGCATCGAGAGCATTAGTTTTGTCAAAGCAGTTAAAGCTGCTTTCCGTGCCCTAATGAATCATCAAGAAGATGAGTTTGACAAGATCTGTCAATGGTTAAGTGGAGAAGGTTATGATCGTCGTACACACGAACGGCATGGTATCCTTCAGCGTATCGATAGGACAACAGCTTTTACTATGCTGAGGTCGCTAGTGCAGTGGATCAGACAAATTGGTTATTCAGGTTTGGTAGTCCTTTTAGACGAAGCGGAGCGGGTCCCAAGCTTGAGCACCAGGCAGAAGGAACAGCATCTAAGTAATTTACGAGAAGTGATTGACGAATGTGGTCACACGAACTTCCAAGGAGTAATGATTTTCTATGCCGTCCCTAATGAGAACTTCCTGGAAGGACGGACACAGATCTACGAAGCACTGCGACAACGGCTGTCCACTGTCTTTGATAAACTGAACCCATCAGGGGTGAAGATTGAGCTAGAAAAAGTTGTTATTGAACATATTTCCTTCTTGTCCGAGGTTGGGTATAAATTAGCAGAAGTCTATAAAACTGCTCACAACCATCACTTCGACGAGACGGCCCTCGAAAAAACAATAAGAATAGTAGCAGAAGCTGCCTATGAGCAGCATTTTGGCGATATTGGCTACAAACGTCTCTTTGTGCAAAAGCTTATTCAAGGGTTTCATTTTCTACGTCAGGAAGGGATACCGCCGTCAGCTGAAAACTTACAAATGTAAAGGGGTTTTTAATGTCTGATATAGTTATTCATCCTAGATATGGACGTGGTGTAGTGAAGCAAACGCGTCATAAAGATTTTAAGTTGCTAGTCGCGTTTGACGACGGAATACCACGATGGGTGCGTAGGGATGAATTAGCAGAAAAAGGAATACTTTCTTCTACCTCATATGTTACAACTGTTACACCAAACACTCTACCGGCATTTTCTGACGAGCGCTTCAAGTCCCGCCGTATGATCGAAGCCTTCCGGCTAGGCATTGTGCCCTATGATTGTATTGAGGAGTTCACTTTTGGACGCGAGAAGGAGACAGACATCCTTATGGATTGGCTCAACAATTCTGAAGAGAGCACCTTGTTAGTGATAGGGGAATATGGAACAGGCAAAAGTCATCTATTGCATTACACCTATGGACGTGCGCTACAGTCGGGTTTCGCTGTTGCCTATATTGAGATGGATCCCAATGAATCTCCATTCTACAAACCAAAGCAGGTTTATAGCCATTTTGTGCGAACCCTTCGGTTTCGTTTCGTGCAGGATAACCAGTTGAAGGGCTTTCGTGATTTTTTAAAGGCAGCAATCGATCGTGGTAGCTTCGAGAACCATATATACTTCAGGCACCTGATCGGTAAAATGTCGGACGAGAATCTGTGGGATTGGATTGAAGCAAGCGAATCTAGCATCCGTCCATGGGATACAGATTTCCGTAATTTGAACTATTTTTCACTGCCAGGATTGTATGACTACTCTACAGCTGCGAACATTTACTGCTATCTTCTGAGTGCACTGGGATGGGCAGCAAAAGAGATTCTAGGATTGAAAGGATTATTGTTGATTTTTGACGAGGCAGAAGTAGTGAACAGGGTTTTTTCTTATCAGATTGATAAGGGCTATAATTTTATGAATGCATTGATCAGTGTAGCAAATAACGATAGCCAATTGCTTAGAAAACCAAACGGTATAAGCGGTATAGGGTTCGATTACTGCAGAACGGGCGAAGGTCCCAATATCCCGTTCATTTACAAGCAACCAAGCGGATTAAAGCTGCTTTTCGCTTTTACAAATCTCTCTCCTCTTTATCGGCTAATTGGATTTCAAACAATTCCGCGGATTGATCTAGAACCTCTAACGGATGCAGCTTTCAAAGAGGTATTTGAGCATATTTGCCTGATTTACGACAGTGCATACAATTTCCTTGAGGAAGATGTGACAATTGACTATATCTACCGAGTAGTGAGATTCCAAAGTGGTCGCAGTGGTCGCACACGGTCACTTGTAAAAGGAGCGGTTGAAGCTTTGGATTTGCTTCGTCTAAGTCATGGGGATACGTCGGATAAGGTAATAAAATGACTGATGTTGCACAGATTATGGCTATCCGTAACCGCCTGAAACGAGCCTGGTCACCATTTTTCACAAGGTTCGGCAGACTAACACCTGTTCAGGTAGAAACTATTCCAAGAATCCTAGATGGAGCTAATATTGTTGTGGCATCGCCAACCGCCTCAGGCAAGACTGAAGCAGTTGTTGCTCCTCTGGCGGAAAGATTTATCTTAGATCAATGGGAAGGATTGGCAGTCTTATATGTGGTACCCACCCGTGCTCTGGCGAATGACACATTTGCACGCATTGAGGGTCCGCTACGAGACATGAATATCATGACTGCGCTGAAGCATGGGGATAAGCCCCTATTACCAAAAGTTCTTCCTAATTTTCTGATCACTACCCCTGAATCGTTGGACTCTCTTATTTGTCGAAAACCCCAAGTGTTTGCTAAGTTGCACGCCGTAATTTTGGACGAAATTCACTTGCTGGATAATACCTATCGAGGCGACCAATTGCGGATTCTTCTATGGAGATTGCGAGATCTTGCTTTATGTGGTAATTTCTCTACCTACCTGATGTCAGCCACCCTTTCTGATCCACATCAGATAGCTCGAAGGTATATTAATGAGTTTGAAATTGTTACGGTACCAGGGCGGCGAGAGATTGACCATCACTTTATTGATTCCTACAAAGAGTCCTATCAATTAGCGCGGACACAAGGATGGAATAAACTATTATGCTTCTGTAATCTACGTGAATCAGTCGAGGCTGTGGCAAACGATCTCGCCCAATTGTGGCACCCTTATCCTGTTTTTGCCCATCATGGAAGCCTCAGCCGCCAAGTACGCGAAGAAGTTGAAAAAGCAATGAAAGAAAAAGGTGTTGGTGTATGTGTTGCAACATCTACTCTAGAAGTCGGTATAGATATAGGCGATATTGACCTGATTGTGCTTGTTGATCCGCCTTGGAGCGTTTCATCACTAATGCAACGCATTGGACGTGGCAATCGTCGAGAAGGTCTTATTCACACAGCTGCCGTCGTAACTTCTTCGGAGGAGAGATCTATTATAGAAGCCATGTTTGAGACAGCGATCTCTGGCAAACTACCAGTGGAATCTTATAAGCCTGATATATCCGTTGCAGTTCAACAGATTTTCTCCTATCTATACCAACATACCGAAGGCGTCCCGGAAACAGAACTTGTAAGATTGGTTTCTCCTCTATGCTTAGAGGAAGACTTAGGACTCATTTTAAAGTACCTACGAAAATGTGGCTGGATCGAGTGGCGAGCAGGGTTCTGGTTTGCATCTGCAAGGCTAATGGACATGGGCGAAGAGGGGCGTATCCATTCTAACATTCCTGATTCGCAGAGCTATAAGGTAGTGGACGTTAATTCAGGAAGAGAGATCGGAACTATAGCAGGTACGTTCGACGAGATATTCATATTAGCAAGAACAGCATGGCAGGTCATCTCTGTGGGGAATAATGTCATCAGAGCACAACATTTCAAAGGAAAAGCTTCAGCACCTTTGTTCCAAAGACATCGGAATATTGGCGCTTTTTATTCTTTATTGCCACTAGAACTGAGGGGGTAGGGATAGAAAAAAAGTATTATAGGATTATACAATAGCAGCGGTTTAATTCGTTTTCAACTGATGAAGAACTGGGAACTGGAGTCTCTCTTATGCTGAAAAATGTCTGAAAACATTTTCATCTCAACCCAGTATATTTCAGCAGATTATATACTACAAATCTCAGTTTACCAACGGAGATCGCACTTGATTATGCCTACAAGACATTTTTCGTTGACAATTCTCTTCCATAAATGGTATCTTTTAGCGAGGTGATTTTATGGAAGAATGGATAACGGTTAAGGAAGCCGCAAAGATCCTCAATATTTCCCAAAGGCACATCAGAAATAAGATACATGCAGGACAGCTTAAAGCTAAGCGCGATGGTAGATCATGGCTTGTCCATAGTTCGTTGTCATCGGAAATTGGGAAAGCCAAAAGGATTCCTAAGGGAAGCCAAAAGGAAATAGAGAAATTAGAGGAAATGGTCAACATACTGAAGAAACAAATAGAGGAAAAAGATAGACAGATTGAGAATTTCCAGAATCAGTTAATGGACAAAGATAAGCAGATAGCAGAAAAGGATCGGGTAGTAGAGGAAGCACGTCAGCGCTCAGATACAATCATAATGCAACTCACCCGCCAGCTTGGCGATGCCCAGAAAGCTCTTGAACACCACAAATCACCGTGGTGGAGAAGATTAAGATTGGGGAAAGGAAAGGAAGAGGATAAGGCTTGAACAAAAACAACAGATCTCAGCACACTGCTAGTGATCACTTTTTAGACACCGCTTGAATAGATGCAAACAATTAGAAGGTGCAGATGCCTATGATAAATGGACAGGAGAATGAAAGATGGGCTACAGCACGAAAATCGAGAAGGACATAAGAGATCATCTTGACATGAAATGGTCGGACTTTCAGGATCGATACCGACGTATAGCTTCCAAGCTAGAAAGTGGGATGCGACTCCATGAGAAAGATGTTGAGACAATATTTCAAGCACTAGCAGAAGGTCCACTTGGATACGAAATTGAGCAATTGAATACTCAACAAAATTACGCCGATTACGCCCTTATTGATCGCGGGTTGAAATTAGCAATAATTGAGATTAAGTCATTCCGGTTGTTTGCCAATGATATAGAATGTCCACATCTACAGTCAGCATTAGTGCAAGCGGCTCGTTATGCAAATAGACATCGGACTCCGTATATCATGGCATTCGATGGTGAGACAATTGTCCTAGCAAGAGTTGACCCTTCGAACATAATAAATGTTCATCTTGCGGTTAATATAAAATGCGATCAAGCACCACCAGACCTTTTCTTTTTTACGCATTATGGTCTTTTTCGGCATCCTACTAATGTATTGTGTGCTATACCCTATGATGCATCCGAAGATGAAGGTTTGTATAAGAACCACCACGGCGTCAAACTTCATTACTCCTGTTTTGCTTACGTCGGTGATATACGGGATAAATCCACATGGATAGCACCCTACAGAAACGAAGATGGTTCTGTGGACACTAACAGAATAGGTCATGCAGTTAATTACTTGCTTTCACCGGGTGGATACCGCGGTCAGAAAGCAACATCTCAGCGCATACCTAACGCTGCTACACCTTTTGTAGCTTTGAAGCTTGCCAAGGCTTATAAAGAGATTGGTAAATGGAACAAACCTGAATCTTTGTTTGGTTTTGGTGGCAAACCTGATCCTCAGTGTTTGCTCTGGACGTATCTCTATCAACATGGTTTAGACGATGCTGTATAAGTTTGCTCTGGAAATTTCAAGTAGGTAACCAAAGATTACGATATGTTCAAAAATATTGCTTTCAGATTCCAGGAATTCTTAACATCAAGACACTATACATCTCTGTGATATAAGGTTTTCAGTGATTATCTGCTTGTTCTTGTCAATTTTTCCATTGAGAGTTTTTGAACCTAACGCTTTTCCGTTGACTGTTTTAATTCACAAATGTTACCGTCTAGTGATGTGAATCTATAAGGGGCCATTATTAAGTTTTTGGGTATCGTAATCCGGGGCAAAAATATTGGCACTCTATGGAAGAAATATTGGCACTGCAGTAAAGAAAATGTGGCACTGCAGTAAAGAAAATGTGGCACTGCAGTAAAGAAAATGTGGCACTGCAGTAAAGAAAATGTGGCACTGCAGTAAAGAA
>DTPJ01000670.1 GCA_011334435.1 Candidatus Poribacteria bacterium
ACATATCCCTTTGGGCAAGGTTGGAAAGGACTTGACGCTCGAACAGGGTTATGAAGCAGCAAGAAATGTTGCTCTATGTCTAATAAGCACATTGAAAGACGCATTGGGCAATTTAGACAGGGTTAAAAGAATAGTCAAGTTGGTCGGTTTTGTCAACTGTGCGGAAGATTTTAAAGATCAGCCAAAAGTAGTCAATGGTGCATCAGACCTGTTTGTGGAAGTCTTCGGTGATAAAGGCAGACATGCTCGTTCTGCTGTCGGTATGTATCAACTACCCGGGAATATCCCAGTTGAAATTGAAATAATAGCAGAGGTGGAAGATTAAAATGAAAAAAATTAAGGCGGTAGCACTCTCTGATCTGCATCTTGGCGATACAGAGAGTTTATTATATCAAGACAATAAAAACAAAGAAAACATTATTGACATAACAACAGACAAAATTTCTCAACTTCCTGATCCCAAAGATGGTGAAAAAGGACAAATAGATGAACTAATACTTATGGGAGATATAGCTGATCTATCAGAAGCTAAACCTAAAATTGCTTATGATAACCTAAAAGTATTTCTAAATAAACTATTAGACAAGGTTAATATAAGCAAAATCATCTATGTCATAGGAAACCACGATCACCATCTTTGGGTTGAACTCATTGAATATAATCAGAAAAAAAAGTATATGGATTGCGTTAAAACTAACATCCTTATACACAAAGAAAATGACGATTTCTTCAAGGAACGTTTTGGCAATATTGATGTTGATATGCTCTTCACATATCCTAACTATATAATACAAAGCGACGACCCTTGTGCTACATTCTTTTTTCATCATGGTCACTTTCTGTCTGAAACCGTCATTGAAGGCATGGTTAATAAGGAAAAGGTGAAAGATTTAGAAGACCTTGAAAACAGGGCAACTCGGGATATGGAATTCGTCTGGTGGAATCTTAAAAAGATCGATCCGATAAAAGAGAGGTTTTATGATCTCATCGTCAGAAAAGCAGAATATTTTTTCCAAAAAAGAAGCTCAAGGGGAACAACATTTGTAGAGGATTCAAAGCCTATTGCAGATGATTATATGTTAAAAAGCATGGCATGGTATCTAAACAAAATTTGTAAGATAAATTTACGTCTCAATGAAGACTTCCATCTGATCTTTGGTCATACACATCAAGGCGGACGTCTACTCAGAGACGACAGAACACTGAGAATACAAGGAAGATTTATCACTGTTTGGAACACTGGCGGTTGGATAGTCCCTACTGATCTATGGTCACCAGATGCTTATATTTTCTATATTGAAGAGAAAAAAGAAAACGGCAAAATAACATTAATCCCTAATGCCTTCAAAATAGTAGCATTCCCAGAGGAAACCAATTATCCTAACGCAGAAGGCGATTATGATAGATCTATATTATATAAGTGTCTAAGTAGAATAGGTAAATAAATGATTAAAAAAGCATTATTAGCGTTATCAATATGTGTCCTTATTGGCTTGATAGGCTGTTCTATGCGATCAGAACAGTCGTCAACGCCAATTGATACAAAAATTGATGAAACAAGATTAAAACAACTCGCGGATCAATCTGCGGACTCTCACTATGATAAAAGCCTTTCTGAATGGACTCCTCCTCGTAGAAGCATGGATTTACACAGTGCAGTAGAGAAAAAGCAAACTCCAAGCGAAAAAACATTGCTCGGCAAACAGTTCACGTCAACTCAATCTAAACTTTATGAAGAGGGGCGTTTCCATTTTGAAGAGGGCAATTACAATATGGCGATTGAGAATTGGGAAGAGCTTGTCCGACTTAAACCTGACTCATCTGCGATGTTCTACAATCTCGGTCTTGCATATTATCAGAAAGGCTTATTAGATAAAGCTGAGGCGTGTTTTAAAAGATCAATTGAACTTTATCCTAACAACGCAGATGCGCATGTCAACCTTAGCTTAGTCTATTCAGATAAAGGATTGACAGAAAAAGCTATTGAAGAATTGGATACTGTCATCAGATCAAATCCAGAAAATCCCGATTTAAGAATAAACTTAGCCTCTGCATATTTTTCCGCAGGTATGATTGACACCGCTTTAATAGAATTCCAAAGAGCAGTTGATGCTGGAAATGTCAGTTGGGATGTCAGAAATATTATGGGTGTTATCTATTATAAAAAAGGCATGATTGATAAAGCCATAGATGAATTTAAAGAGGCACTGAGGCTAAATCCAAAAGAAGGCAGTATCCATTACAATCTCGGTATAGCATATTCTAAATTAGGTGATATAGATAAAGCATTGGATCATCTTGAAAAAGCATCTAAATTAAGCCCTACCAACTCAGGTGTCCATTTTAATCTCGGATATATCTATTACAGCAAAGGCATGATAGATGAGGCTATAAAAGAATACAATAATGCGATCATTTTAGCAGGAAAAGACGCGGAAGCACATTATAACCTTGGGATAGCATATCTCCACAAAAATATGTTTGATGAAGCTATAAGGGAATTTAAAACATCAATATCATTAAAGCCTACATCGCAAGCATACATAAATTTAGGGCTATGTTACGGCAATAAGAATATGATTGATGATGAAATAAATGCGTTAAAATCCGCTATTGAAATTGATCCAAAATCATATTTAGCATATTACAATCTTGGTCTTGCGTATTGCGAAAAAAAGGATTTTGGAAATGCTATCGTCCATTTGGAAAAAGCGATTGAACTCCGACCAGATAGCGTAGATGCACATAATAATCTTGGCTTTGCTTATGCAGGTATTGGTGAATTTGAAAAAGCTATAGTTGAATTTAAGCGAACCCTTGAACTAAGACCAAGGCTTGTTGAGGCACTTATAAATCTCGGTTATGCCTATTCAAAGGTCGGTATGAATGAACAAGCGATAGAAACATTAAAACAAGCCATAACTATAAGCCCATATTCATCTATGGCTCATTATAATTTAGGATCGGTATATGCGGTTATAGGTGATTATACAGAAGCTCGTAAGGAATTCTTAAAGGTAATTGAGATTGAACCGGGGAATTCTGTCGCGAGGCAAATGCTTGATAAGCTTTCCAACAGGTAATTTAGGAATTTTTTCTTTGATAGACTTAAAAAAGGAATTTATTATGAAGAGGCAAAATTGTATTGATTATATAATGATTAAATAAGATATCACAATACAAGATATTAAAAAGGGAAATGTCCAATTGAATTAATAGTAACGGAGGGAAAAGATGGATGAAATTAAAATAGAATCTAAATTAGCTAAGCGAAAATTTGTTCCATTACCATTGGGAAGTATAAAACCCCGAGGATGGCTATTAAATCAACTCCGTATTCAAGCAAATGGTCTCAGTGGTCATTTGGACGAATTCTGGGCGGATATTGCAAGAAGCGGTTGGATCGGAGGCGATGCAGAAGGCTGGGAACGAGCCCCTTATTGGTTAGATGGCGTTGTCCCGTTAGCGTTTCTGCTTGATGATGCGAAGCTAAAAGATAAAGTCCATAAGTGGATGGATTATATATTGACACATCAAAATCCTGATGGTTGGCTTGGTCCAATAAAAGATACACGATATAAAGAATATGATCCATGGCCTATTTTTATAATAATGAAGGCAATGACACAATATTACGAGGCAACAAAAGATGAAAGAGTTGTCTCTGCGTTAAGAAAAGTGCTTATTCGCTTAGATAAACTGTTGGACGAAAGACCTTTATTTGATTGGGGAAAATCAAGATGGGCAGATGGAGTTCTAAGTGTCCATTGGTTTTATGAACGCACTGGTGAGGAATGGCTTTTAAACTTAGCGAAAAAATTACATGATCAGGGATACAATTGGAGCGAACATTTTGCAGATTTCAAATATAAAGAAAGGCTTATAAGCGGATTTGATCAAACGACACATGTTGTCAACAACGCTATGGCGATCAAGTCACCGGGCGTTTGGTTTCGCCAATCACACAATGAGGCAGATAAAAAATCTGTTTATCAAATCTTAGAGATGCTTGACAAATATCACGGTCAAGTTACAGGAATATTCACTGGTGATGAGCATTACGCGGGGTTAAACCCATCTCAGGGAACC
Organism: Candidatus Poribacteria bacterium; assembly: GCA_011334435.1. Taxonomy (GTDB): domain Bacteria; phylum Poribacteria; class DTPJ01; order DTPJ01; family DTPJ01; genus DTPJ01. Next base: position 4,090 of record DTPJ01000670.1, read on the forward strand.
GAACTTTGTGCTGTCGTTGAATATATGTTCTCTTTAGAGAACCTCATCAGTTTCTTTGGAGATGTAGCTTTTTCAGATAGGCTTGAGAAAATAACGTTTAACGCTTTGCCCGCAACATTTAAGCCTGATATGTGGGCGCATCAATATGATCAGCAAGCTAATCAAGTCATCTGCAAGCATTCTGAGGACAAAGTCTATGCTACGAATGGTCCTGACTCAAATATATTTGGTCTTGAGCCTAATTATGGTTGTTGCACAGCTAATATGCATCAAGGCTTCCCAAAATTTGCATCGCATTTATGGATGAAGTCAGAGGACGGCGGATTGGCAATTGTCGCTTATGCCCCAAGTGAGGCAAACATTAATCTATCAGGTAGTTCTGTCAAAACTATTTTAGAGACTGATTATCCGTTTGATGATAAATTGAATTTTACCATAAAGACTGATAAAGCTATAGAATTTCCGTTATATTTGCGTATTCCGAATTGGACGGAAGGTGCAGAGATAAAGATCGGTGACGATGTAATTAAAGCAAAATCTGGCACTTTTCATAAGATCGTCCGAGAGTGGTCAGGGACTACATCATTGACAGTTCATCTCCCAATGCGAGTGATAATAAGCAGACGGTATCATAATAGTGTAGCCATAGAGCGAGGGGCGTTAGTTTATTCGTTGAAAATAGGTGAGGAATGGAAAAAAGTTAAAGGCGAAGAACCCCATGCAGATTGGGAAGTTTATCCAACGACAGATTGGAATTATGCCCTTGAGATCAACGAAGCAAATCCAGAAGAGTCAATAAAATTTGAATTAAAAACAGTCAGTGATTGTCCGTTTTCGCCAGAAGGAGCTCCAATTATTGCAAAAGTCAAGGGAAGAAAAGTTCCAGAATGGACGATTGAACATAACGCAGCAGGACCTTTGCCAGAAAGTCCTGTAAAATCATCTGAATCATTAGAAGAACTAACCTTGATCCCTTATGGATGCACAAATCTACGCGTCACAGAATTCCCAAAACTATAATAAATTTTTAGGAGGAAAGATAATGGATAAATTAAACGTTGCTGTCGTTGGTGCGGGGAGAAGATCAGCAGGGGCTTGGCTTCCAACTATTGATCTATTAAAAGATCAACTCAACTTAGTTGCGATCTGCAATACAGGCGCACCTCGTGGTGAGGAACAGGCGAATAAATATGGCGTTAAGTGGTATAAAAACGTTGAGGAAATGTTAGACAAAGAAAAAATAGATTTCGTTGCGGTTATCATCAATCCTTCACAAAATCATATAGTCTCAAAGGCAGTCCTTGAAAGAGGGATAAGCGTTATAACAGAAACACCTTTGGCTATAACTGTTGAGGACTGCGACATGTTGATCAATCTTGCAAAGGAGAAAAACGCCTATATAGAAGTTGCAGAGAACCTCTATCGTATACCATCAGAACGTATCAAACGAGAGCTTATTCTTAACGGCATATTCGGCAAGATATGGCGAGGACATAATAATAGCCTAACACATGACTATCATGCTGTTAGCCTTGTCAGAAGCTATATAGGCTTTGATGTCCCAATAAAACGTGTAATAGGCATTGAAACGAGCTTTCCTGTTGCAAAACACGAATATAGGGGAGCTATGGTTGAAAACGAATATACCTGCCATGACGTCTATTTCTTTGAAAATGGAGCTTTAGGATTTTCACATTTTACAAATTTGACATGGGGATCGCCATTGCGAGGTATAAGTTCAACAGAATTTTACGGCGAAAAGGGTATGGCTGTCGGTGATAAGATATTCATCTTGTTGGACGAAAAGACGAAAAAGCAGATAAACATCAATCGTTTAACTTGTAATGTTGACGGTATGGATGTATTAGATAAATTCGTCGCTGATACCGACCCAGAGATAATATGGGATAATCCATTTAAGAATTACAAAATAAGCGACGGTCTGATAACTATTGCTTCTGAATTAGCAAGCATTATGAAGTCCGTAAGAGAAGGAGTAGAACCTGAATATGGCGCCTATAATGGACGGATTGACAGACAAATTGACCTTGCGGTAAGCGAATCAAATAAAAAAGGGAATATTCCAATAGATATTAGTTAAAGTTTGAAAATTCAAAATTCGGAGTTTCTAATTCTTTAATTTTTTGTGGCTGAGGTAATTTGGGAGATGATATAGACCAATAAAGAATTTTTTAATGCCTCTAAACATGCGGACAAAATAGTAAAGATAGAATAAGTTTTCGTTCTTTATTTCATATTTTTCTACCATGTATGCCTTGCATGGAAAGATGTTCCTGAAAATTATGAATGCCCTATTTTTTAATGACGCATTTCTAGGTCCTGATACCTCAGCCATAAGTGCAAAGAAATGCTTAATTGGATTGCTTACGTGATTGAAAACTTTTTCTATGCTAAGATCGCTTTTATCAGCAGTAAATCTATTGATGATATGATCGGGAATTGAGCCATTAAAACTCTGATTAATTTCACGCAGAATACTATGAATAATCCCGTCAAATTTAGATTCCGAAGATATTTTTGCGACATAATCCCAATTGATGTCGTCTTGATAGCGTTGAAGAAAATTTGCGACGTCAATGTACCAGATCAGATTAGTTTCTAAACCTGTTCTATAATGGTCTTCCAAGTGAATACAGAGATGCAAGAAGAAATCCTCTTTTCCAAGGATAAATGTGTTATTAGAGCAAATCTTAGCACTTACAGCATTAGCCCATGGATCAAGTTTGGGAAACTCATATAATTTAGGATGTATTTCCATAAGGACTCTACCAGTGACATAACTTATATGTTTAGAGAATTCCTTATGAAATCCAGAGGTGCTTAGATGTTCCTGATTTTCCCAATTCAATTCCAAGAGAATATCGTTAATCCTTTTAATATCATCGCCTTTAGCTATTAGGTCAATGTCCTGCATAGGTCTTATGGCAATATTTTCATAGAGCAATTCAGCGAGTGCTGCACCTTTTAGAACAATAACGGGAATTTCCTCATCATTTAGCCTTTCTAATAATTTTGCTAACTCTCCGTATATTTTCATATTTTTGGATAGCACTGCAAGATACGATTTTCTTAAAGCTAATTGCGATTCCTTTGTAAGAAGGTCAATCTTTCTGCTTTGACTGAGACTGTAAAACAGCATTGATGCGACTTTTCTTTCCTTCGCTTTTTCAATCAACTTTTCCCAATCAGACGGGGTAATCTGTTCAATATCTGGGATTTCGTCGTCTTTTTTCCCTATTCCTAAATAATAAAGGAGCATCTTTTCTTTTACTATTAATCCATCTTTTTTGCTTAAAATGTTTTGCATAGATAAATTTCTCTAATTTTGTAAAAAAGTATTAAAGTTTTTTCAGTATTATGACGATATATAATATGTAAAACTATTCAACAGAAATCATAGGGGGATCAGAAATATGCAAATATATGGAATTATATATATAGCGGTCTTATTTTTACTAACCTCCTTGCTTGCGATAGGAGGATATTTTATACAGCGAGAAAGATATTGGATACGCATTTGGAAGGAACTCGGAAAACCTGATGTCAAAAGTATTAAAGAATTAAAGACTTATATTCAAAATCAACCAAACCCTATTCCTTATGTAAAGGTCAAAAACAGCAATTTAAGTATCAATAACAAATAAAGATTATTAAATTTAAAGAGAGATTTCATCTGCTTTAGAATGAAGTTCTAAATTATCCTGACATTGATAATCAATTGGTGATTTTTTGCCCAAAAATATAACTATAAATAATGCAACTATTAGCATTGATCCGCATAAGATAACTGACAAAATCTCACTTTTTAGGAAAACGATAGCCAGACCTGCTGAAATGCTTAAAATGCTTATCAATACAAGAATCAATAATGCCTTACCCTGACTTAGACCAAGATTGACGAGTCTGTGGTGCAAATGACCTAAATCTGCAGAAAATGGCGATCTTCCTTTACGAAACCTTCTCAAAATTCCCCAAGTTGCATCAACAATTGGCAATCCAAATATCAAAACAGGAACAGCAGAACCAGCGACAATATTCGGATTTTGGAACAAAACTTTTATTGTAACTGTCGCAGTGACAAACCCTAAAAGCATTGAACCACAATCGCCCATAAATATGCTCGCTTTATGTATGTTATATCTTAAAAACCCTAAAATTGCACCTGCTAAAACTAAACATATTATAACCATTTGGATTTGACCAGCTATATATGAAATAACAGATAAAGCGACCAAAATAAATAAAGTGACTGTCCCTGCTAAACCATCTATCCCATCTATAAAGTTAATCGCATTCATAATGCCGACAACCCAAAAAATAGCTAATAATGCCCCTAATGGACTTCCTATGTCCACAACTCCTAAAAATGGGACATTTATTTGATTTATAATAAAACCAAAAGGGAGTATTGAAAGGGCAGAGGCAAATTGACCCATAAATTTTTTTGTAGCATTTAATCCGCGAATATCATCCCATATACCTATAAAGGCTATTATAGATGCCCCAATGCTAATGCCAGCTAAAGCCTCAATTCCGCCATTTTTTTCTGGTCTGACCAGTATATAGCCGACGCTTAAAGAAAAGAAAAATGATATGGCAATGGCAATTCCACCTAAACGTGGTAAAGGAATTTTATGTATCTTACGATCACATGGATTATCTAATATATTGCTATTTATGGCTGTATTCCGAATCACAGGTGTTATCAAAAAAGTAATCAGAAACGCAAGAATTCCCAAAATTATATAGTTTATTATCATAAAAAACACTTCCTATTAAGCTGAACTTAGGACATTAGTTCGGACATTTTCTAGAATAAGTGAAAATAATACTTTCTGCTAAAATTAAATTTTTCCAAACATTTCAAAAATCCCCCTTTATCCCCCTTTTTCAAAGGGGGAAA
>DTPJ01000806.1 GCA_011334435.1 Candidatus Poribacteria bacterium
CTCGTGTCCAGACCTTATCGCAACTATATTAGCTTTGGGGATGCCACCTAATAGATATAGATCACCTATAAGATCAAGCATCTTATGCTTTGCCATCTCATTTTCAACTCTTGGGGGCTGATCAGGCTTTCCGTCATCATCTATAACGACTACGTTTTCATTACTGCCTCCCTTGCCTAATCCTTTTGATTTCAATAGCTCAACTTCACTTCGGAAGCAGAATGTCCTGGCAGGTGCAATATCTTTGACAAATGTCTCTTCATTCAATTCTACTGATGCCATCTGCATAACAGAGACAGGATCATCTTGCTTAAAGATGTAGGTTATTCTGCATTTGTCTGAGGGAGTTAATAAGATTTCTTTATCTTTATCAATAATTGATATTGCCTCTTCAACTGATGTTTCTTTTTTCTCAACATTTTGTTCTATTATACCTGCATCTTGTAAGGCTTGGACAAAAGGCAATGCACTCCCGTCCAAAGCTGGTGGTTCTTGTGTATTAGATTCAATTATGATGTTATCAATCCCTAATCCTGCTAATGCAGACATTAAATGCTCAATGGTGTGCATTTCTGCATCTTGGTTACGGATACTTGTCTGCCTAACAAAACCAGTTGTGATGTTGTTAACGTCTGCCTTGATCTGAGGAGTGTTAGGCATGTCTGTGCGTATAAAAATAACCCCTGTGTTTGGCTCCGCAGGCTTAAATGTTAAACTTGAATTCAAACCTAAATGAAGGCTTATTCCTGATAAGGTAATTTCTTTTGCTATGGTTCTTTGATAATTCATCTTTCCTCCAAAGACATTACTTTTTAACTTCCTTGATATTTTCTCTTTGCAATTAGGAAGTCAGTATAATCTTTTGCAAAATAGTGAGTTCCATCATTTTTAGAGACAAAATAGAGATAGCTATCTCCCGATGGGTTAAGAGCAGAATTTATTGATTTAATCCCAGGATTACATATAGGTCCAGGCGGAAGACCTTTATAAACATAAGTGTTGTAAGGCAAACTTGCATTTCTTAAATCTTGATATGTTAATTCCCTATTAGGATAGCCCAAACCATACAAAACAGTTGGACACGATTCTAATTTCATATCGCATTTAAGCCGATTATGAAAAACTGCTGATATTATCGGTCTTTCTGCATCAACTTTGGCTTCCTTTTCTATTATTGAGGCGAGAATTATTGTCTCGTAAGGTGAAAGTTTAATTTCTGGCGACTTTTTCTCTATCAACGGATAAGCGTCCTTAAAAAATTGCCTTAATATTACGTCTATTGCTTCTTCCTCAGAGATTCCATAGGGAAACATATATGTATTAGGAAATAGGTATCCTTCAAGACTATTAGCGTTAATACGATATTTTGTTCTCAGATTAGGATCGGATGCCTTTTCAATGAACCTATCCGAAGTTCCAAAGCCGTTTTCTTCCCATAATTTTGCAATCTCTGGCAGTGTCAATCCCTCTGGAATTGTAAATTTATATAAAACGGTCTCTCCTGAAACCATTAGACGTAAAATTTCTGATATGCCCATATTGGAATTTATGGCATAATCTCCTGCCTTCAATGAATGGCTTGTTCCGTTAAGTATGCCCACTGCTTGGAAAGCCAAAGAGCTTTTGACAAGACCTTTTTCTGCGAGCAAAATTCCGATATTTATTATATTCATTCCCGGATTAATACGAATCACTTCTGAATGTATTTCTTTTCCGCCCACGGGAGCAAGCAATTGTGATACACACGCATAAAAAATTAGTATCCCAAAGACATATAGAAATAATAATGAGACAATTTTTTGTGATCTGGATATATTTGATTTAAAGTCAAAAAGTACCGGTCGGAGGGATCTTTGTGCATAATTTTTATCTTGGGAGTGTTTACTGTCATGTATGTTAAAAGCAAGCCTATATAGTTTTAGAATAATTGTCTTAAAATTATTGTTTTTATCCGTTTTGGTGCTCATTAGTATCTAAATATCCCTGAAGTATAATTACTGCTGATAATTTATCAGCAATTTGTTTTCTTTTTTTTCGGCTCATATCTGCATCTATTAAGACTTTATTAGCCGAAACAGTTGTTAATCTTTCATCCCAAGTTATAATTGGAACATTTGTTCCTTTTTTCAGAAAATTTATAAATGTTAAAACTTTTTCCGCTTGTATTCCTATTTTATCATCTAAAGTTTTTGGCAGTCCAATGATAATTTTACCTATTTCATATTCATTTACAATTTTTATTATAGTATCAATATCTTTTTTTAAGCTTACACGTCTAATGGAATCTAAACCCTGAGCAATTACTCCATCAGGATCGCTTACTGCAACTCCAATTAAAACATCTCCTATGTCCAGTCCTAATAATCTCATATATAGTAATCAGTGATCAGTAATCAGTGATCTGTGTTTTTTAAATTCTGAAAATTCTTTTAATTAGACTGCCTTTTTTTGAAATATAGGGGATTGGGTCTTCTTTGTCAAAATCCTCTCCCATAACAATTTTATAAGGGATCTCATTAAACATTCTGGAAGCTTTATTTAATCCAATCAAATCGCTGATCGCTGAAAATGCCTTAGGTAATATAGGTAAAGATGTAGAGTGCATATCAGAAGCTACTACATGGATATAATTATGTTTTAAAAGAATTTTTGCAGTATCTTTGATACGTCTGCCATAATAGCCTAATATGCTACCTGCGTTAAGTTGTGCGGAATATCCCTTTTCAATAAAACCTAAAAGAATCTTTGGATTATTCATTATAGCGATATTTCTTTCTGGATGAGCTATAATGGGTGTTATACCTAAGTTTTTTATATTGGTTAACGTCTCATCAACGAAATGTGGTATATTTTGCATAGGCAGTTCTAAAAGAATGTATTTTCTATTATTATTGATCGTATATTCAAAAAGTTTTTCGCCAAGTCTATTCATCTCTGGCGATATATAGCATTCATAGCCCGGTTTAATTTGGATTCTAACTCCAATATTATTTGCAATAGTTTGGAGATCATTTACTAATGCGTTACGTTTTGGAATCCCCGTTTCAAACATTCCATTAAAAAGATGTGGAGTGGCAACAATAATCTTAATGTCTGCCTTGAAGGCGTTTTTGATCATAGTAACAGATTCTTGGATATTCTTAGCTCCATCATCAACGCCCGGGAGAATATGAGAATGAATATCTATCATAATTTTACTTAGATTCAGCTTGAGTTTTTTCTATCTGCTTTTTTTCTTTTGAAAATCTTTCACTAACTTCAATGAGATAGTTCTTTAGTTCTGGACCTATTTTATCTCGGTTTAGGGCAAATTCAATCGTCGTTTTTAGATATGAGACAGGATCGCCAACTGTATGCCACCTTCCAGAAATTTTTCTGGCGTAAACAGCTTTTTTCTTTGCCAATTCCTGTATTGCATCTGTAAGTTGTATTTCCTTGCCACTTTCTGCTGGTTTTGTCCGTTCAAGTATCTCAAATATAGCAGGGTCAAGAACACATCGCCCAAGAAATGCAAGATTTGAAGGGGCATCTTTTGGAGCGGGTTTTTCTATCAATTTGCTAACTAAATGGACTTCACCGTTTACATTTGTGCCTTCTATTATACCATAACTACTGACTTTTTCTATAGGCACTTCCTGAACTGCTAATATTGAACAATTATATTTTTCATAAAGGTCTATAAGTTGCTTAATACAAGGGACTTCTGAAATGACAAGGTCATCTCCATATAACACTGCAAAAGGTTCATTTCCTATATGATCTCTGGCTTTTAAGATAGCATGTCCTGTTCCTAACGCTTCTTTTTGACGAAGATAATGAATATCCGCCAATTCCTCGATTTGCTCAAGAGTCTCAAGTCCTGCTAAATCGCCCTTTTCTTTAAGGACCTCATTCAGTTCAAAAGATTTATCAAAATGATCTTCTATGGCTCTTTTTCCTCGTCCAGTAATGATCAATATATCCTGAATTCCAGATTTTACTATCTCTTCTATGATGTATTGAATTGCAGGTTTATCCACAATTGGGATCATCTCTTTTGGCAAGGATTTTGTTGCTGGCAAAAATCTTGTTCCCAGACCAGCCGCTGGAATAACAGCTTTACGAACTTTCATTTTTTTCTTCCTCATGGATTAATATTACCATATCTTTGAAGTTTAGATAAAAAACATCTTTGGAAAAAATATCTTTGAGAATGGAAATTCTTTAAAAAGCAGGAATCAATAAAAGCTATTATGATAGTCAATGGATAGTATATGTCTTTTGATCTTAAATGTAGTTTAAGAAATGATATTTTTAATTGGAAGTAAAACTTTGATTTTAATTTATAGAATGAAAGCAATTTAAAAATGCTTGATCTCCCCAAAATATTAAAAATTAGATTAATAACTTTTTTATCAACGTTTATTTAGCTGAACTAATTATTTATGAAATCCTCTGAGGAAGGAAGATTTTAGTAATTTGTTTAGTAACTTATTATTCCAGCCCTAGGTTTTTGCTAAGGCTGGAATTCATTATCATAAAATTCTATTGACTAACATAGTCTAAATAGGATTACTGCAATATAATGACGTCAACCCTTCTGTTTTGCCACTTATTGTTTTTATCATTAGGTGCGGTAGGATTGTATTCAGCCAGACCGACACAAGCCTTTATAGCACCTTCAGAAACGCCAAGGTTATTAACAAGGTATTTCTTTACAGCATCAGCTCTTGCTTGAGATAAGAGCCAATTATTCCTAAATTTGCTATATACAACCCTGACATTATCCGCGTTGCCTTCAATTCTAATTTTGATACTTGGATCTGATTTGATCATCGCAGCAGCTTTCTCAAGTTCAGCAATACCTTCTGGTTTGATATTGGCTTTTCCAGAATCAAAATAGACACTGAATACAGTCGGTTCGCCGACTTTTGGAAGTTGTTTTGCGATTTCCGCTTGTTTTGCCGCCTCTTGTGCTCGTTTATCTGCTTCCATTGCAGCAGCCATAGCCTTATCAGCAGCCTCTTTTGCCATCATCTTCACTTTTTCGTCTTCTGACATAGCGACCGCAGTGGCATCACTAAGTGCTTTGTCAGCAGCTTCTTTAGCTATTCTTTTGAACTCTTCTTGATACTTGTCCATATCACCTTTTGCTGCAACCAATGCCGAGTCAATTTTGTTATCAACGGTCGTTAGAATTTCCTCTCTCATCTTTTCTAAAGACCTTGTAGCAGACAAAGCTTTATCAGCTTTATCATTTGCTGTTGCTGCGGAATCTTGGGCAAGTTGAACTTTCTGTTCCAGATCCATTTTTTGATCCGAGAGTTGCTTCTCTAATTCATCTTTTTTCACATATCCCCCGCAACTTATCAGGGCTATACTTAATACTAGACAAATTGCCGTCATCAACAATGGTGTTCTCATCATCTCATTTACCCTCCTCTAAATTGCCAATAAAAACAATCGCACAGAATTCACATAAATCTCAAGACACTTACCATTGTAAATTACATTTTTAGCTTGAAGTTAATCAAGCAGAACATTAAAAGGTCAAGAGACAGACCTTCCAAGAAAATATATTTGCGAGCTTTTCACCCCCTTATAGCAGAGATAGTATATTTTTAGTGAGAAAAATATTTGTAAATTACAATTGTTCTCCAAAAAGATAAATCTACAGAATTATGTTAAAAATAAAATCTAAAATCTTATACCATTGACAAAATATCAGCAATAATTTTATCAGCTTTTTTAGTTTATCAAAAGTAATAAGCGTTGTCAAGAATATTCGTAACTCAAATTGCTTATTTTGTAATATTTTATTCTTTTCCCGCAGGAGAATTTTTTTCTGATCTTTCTTCATTGGCTATGCGAACAGCTTGTTTAGCCAATTCAACGCTTTGAGCGATCTCTTTCATCAGTTCAGTATTAGTAAAACCTACCGCAATATGATAGCGTGTTTCCTTAAAACCGTTATTTGTCCCTTCTAATGCAAGATTAAGCATTAATCCGCTTTTCATAAGACACTTTATCCCAAAATTTAGATTATTACTCTTTAATTCGCTTAAAAACTGTAATCGCAAATCGTTGTGAGTTAAGATAAACTCTTTCCCTAAACCAATAAAAATGCCATGTAGATATTTGCCTATGGATTCATCACTCATATAACGTTTGTTACCAATGCCTATATGTGTATTTAGAATATGTATAACAGGCAAATTCAGACGTTTGCTTATAACAGCAAAGTATGACAATTCATAATCAGGAACACCTTTTCCCTCACCGACATTATCAACTCCGATCGCAAAAGCGGGCAGAAGTCCTTCTTCTCTTGAAAGGATAACTTTTATATCACTCATCAAATAGTCCTTATTATCTTTTTTTATGCCCTTGAAACCGATCTCGGCAAAATTAAGCAAACCAAAATCTGTTCCAATAACAAGGCTTTTCCTTTTCTCGTTTTGAACTTCTATTTTAGCACCGAAATTGAAATTTCCATTACTCATTATATAAGCAGTTGGAATGTCAAATAACCCAGTATCATTGAAATAGAAAGCTGATGCATCAGAGATCCAAAATAACGCAAATAATAAAAAGCAAATTTTAATTAAATTGATATTCTCTTGCAAAATCATTCTTTATTCATTCCAAGGTTGAGGCAAAAAGAACTCTTGATATTTGTTCAAAGCCATTTTATCAGACATGCCAGCGACATAATCGCATACCGCCCTATGTATATTACCTTCACCAGCTATTCTTAAAAATATTTCTGGAATCAATGCAGGATTTTCTAAAAAATAGTTGAATAACTCTTTTAATGCCTTCTTCGCTTTGTATATATCCCGCATTATTGGGTCTTGCGAATAAACTTTATCATACAGATAATCTCTAAGCCCTTCTGTTGCGTATAAAATATCTTCGCTCATTCTAATTTCAGGAGAATCAAGACTGTTGTTTATGACGTCTTTCACCATGCAATCTATTCTTGAACCATGGGAATCGCCAACAAGTTTTATATATTCATAAGGCAAATCATCAGGCTTTATCATACCTGCCCGTATGGCATCCTCAATATCATGGTTGACATAAGCGATAATATCAGCAATTCTAACCACATGTCCTTCAAGAGTTGATGGGTTATTCTCTTTGGATAATATACTCTCTCGCCCTTTTGTATGTTTGAGAATGCCATCACGGACTTCGTAAGTAAGATTTAATCCTTCTCCATCACGTTCAAGAACATCAACTACACGAAGGCTTTGCTCGTTATGTCTAAATCCATCGGCGAAGACTTCATTTAGTGCAGATTCGCCAGCATGACCAAATGGCGTATGTCCAAGATCATGTCCAAGGGCAATAGCTTCTGTAAGGTCTTCGTTTAGCCGTAAAGATTTTGAAATTGTCCTTGCAATTTGAGACACTTCAAGTGTATGTGTCAGCCTCGTTCTGTAATGATCGCCGATTGGAGATAGAAAAACCTGTGTTTTATCTTTTAGACGACGGAATGATTTAGAATGTAATATTCTATCCCTATCACGTTGAAATTCAGTTCTAATGTCACATTTTTCTATCGCTATTTTTCTGCCTTTTGTTTTGGAACTTTAACTGGCATATTTTGATAGACTATTCTCCTCAATTTGTTCAGTTATTTCTCTTATCTTCATATACAAAATCTATTGAAAATTTGCTTACTTTTTCATTCGGTCAGCAAGGCATTCACCGCCAGAACCGATATTTTCTGCTGAATTTTCCTTAATAATCACCACAAATGCCTGTTTAGGTATAGTTCCATACGCTTCACATGCAGCGTCGGTAAGCTTTGATATTAGCTTTCGTTTTTTTTCAGGGTCATCAATTTTTCCACCTTCTACAATGATAACTGGCATTAAACTCACCTCTTTTTCCATTATCTAAATACCCAAATAACGAGTGACACCAATAAAAAATTTTATCATTATTTCTTATCTAACTCAATAGAAAAATCTCCAGAGGCTAGAGATCAGTCAACTTTTAACTTTTGACCTTTGACTTTTGACCTTTAACTTTTAAATATCCTTTCATCAGATTTATATTCTTGACTTTTAATATAAGAGAATGATCTGTTTTAATTAGAAAAACAGTATTACATTGTCCTAACTCTATTAACTAATAGATGTGCTTGTCTCGTTGGTTCCGGAATCCGATAACCACGACAAGTTTTCATAACAACCTCTGTTGCAGATGCTATGTCCATTTTATGTCCAGGAGAGATAAAGACAGGAGAAACATTCCTTTTTGTCCGAAGGGCTGCACCAATGGTTTTACCATTGAAGATTATCTGACTATGATTGCCAGCATCAATTCCGGGTTCATCATAACGACCAACAAGGATATTTTTTGCACAACCAATTGTGGGAATATCTAACAAAAGACCAATATGAGATGCAATGCCTAAACCTCTTGGATGTGCTATGCCTTGACCATCAATCATAACTACATCAGGAGTAATTGACAAATTCTCAAATGCCTTGATCAATATCGGCGATTCACGAAAGCTCAGTAATCCCGGAATATAAGGAAAATTAACTTCACCCTGTGCAGTTGACTCTTCTATAACGTCCATATTAGGAAGTTGAAGCACAACGACGCCAGCGAAAAAAAGATTGCTGTTCTTTGAATAAGATACATCAGCACCAGCGATAAGATTTAATTCAGAGTTAAAAGACTGTATTATAACTTTGGAACTCAGATCCTTCTGTATTTTTATAGATTCTTCATAGGTGACATTCCAAGAATGTAGTTTATGATATTTCATAATTTCTTTAATATAATGCTTGATTGTCCCATTAAGACAACAATGAAAATACCTCGTCTATTTGTAGTCCGAATTTACTGATACTATAAATCTTTCTGTTTTATAAGTCAACGATATAATGTCTAACTATTACTATTCCTTATCTATAAATTGCCTTGTAACACTTATTTAATGATTTTAGCGCACTTTCTATTAATGTCTGATCAGACTCAGGGACAATCGGCAA
>DTPJ01000439.1 GCA_011334435.1 Candidatus Poribacteria bacterium
CCTCCGTCCAAAAAGAATTTTTATCAGAAATTTCATTAATCTGTGTTGAAAATATTTTTCCATTTTCTATAATTATACTCTTTTAGACCGCATTATGTCAAATGAAAACGACAAGACGGAATGCAATTCAAAATCAAGGCAAGGATAATTTAGCCGTTATTTCAGGAAATGTCCTAAGATTAGTTAAAAAATATTGATATAGATCATATTCTATGATAATCTATTTGAGTGAGTAATTTTTTGAGAAAAAAGTTTTAACTAATGATTTGATCGGGAGTGAAAGATGGAATTTAACTGGGAATATATACTCAGACTATTTTTAGCGATGATTTTTGGAGGGATAATAGGCTATGAACGAGAGAGTGAGCATAAACCTGCTGGATTAAGGACTAACCTTCTCGTTTGTATGGGAGCATGTCTTATTGTGCTTTTTGAGTTATTTTATCATGAGCGAACTCCTAACGCATCAGACCATCTGCGTATGACCGCACAGATAGTGACAGGGATCGGTTTCTTAGGTGCTGGAACTATAATCCAAACACGATCTCATGTAAAAGGATTGACAACTGCTGCGACCATTTGGGTTACCTCTGCGATCGGGATTGCGGTCGGCGGAGGATTTTATTATATAGCGACAATCGCTGTAATTGTCGTCTTTTTAAGCCTGAGATTTCTGAAAATTGTAGAAAATTGGCTGACATTAAGAAGCGGCAGAGTGCTGATGATATACGGTGAAAGCAAAGGCGATTTCTCAAAAATTTTTGGAGAATTGATGAATAAACTGAGGATTTCTAATTATGATATTAAAATATCGGTTGATAAAAATCGCTTTATGGAAGTAACTGCGCATGTCCCAGCAAATATCGATATAGATATGTTAATTGCTGAAATAATGGAAATTGACGGTGTCAATAGAGTAACAACTGAATTGCTTATGGAGTGATGATAGATGAGAGAATTTATTAAGCCAATAGTTATCGTCAGTAAGTGTCTTGGATTTGATCATTGTAGATATAACGGAAACATAATAAATGATGATTTCGTTGAAAAACTTAAAGGATTTGTTGAATTTAAGCCCGTATGTGCAGAAGTTGAGATAGGACTTGGTGTCCCGCGTGAGCCTGTCAGAGTTGTAAGCATAAACGGTGAAATTCGGCTTATTCAATCTGCAACGGGGTTAGACCTAACTGAAAAGATGCAGGATTTCGCAAACTCATTTTTAAATTCCGTTACCGAAGTTGACGGCTTTATACTGAAATCAAGATCGCCATCTTGTGGGATAAAAGACTGCAAGGTCTATTCTGGAACAGAAAAAGGCAGTGCGGTATTGAAAAGAAGTTGGGGATTTTTCGGAAAGGCGGTCTTGGACAAGTTTCCACATCTCGCAATTGAAGATGAAGGAAGGCTTAATAACGATAAAATAAGAGAGCATTTCCTGACAAAACTATATGCTTTTTCCAATTTTAGAAAAGTCAAAAATTCTAATTCTACACAGGAACTCGTGAAATTTCACACAGAAAATAAGCTTTTATTTATGGCATATAATCAAAAAGAGATGCGAGAGTTAGGCAAAATCGTCGCAAATCTGAAAAAGAAGGCTTTCAGTGATATTATTACGGATTATGAGCAACATTTCTTCAGGGTTTTCAGTCAAATTCCAAGATATGTCTCCAACATAAACGTCTTAATGCACGGATTAGGATATTTTTCAGATCGGTTATCACATGAGGAAAAGGCTTTTTTCCTTGATTCTTTGGAGAGATACAGAAGCGGAAAAGTGCCTCTAAGCGTGCCTTTGGCTGTCCTTAGCTCATTGATTGTAAGGTTCAAAGAGGAATATCTGAGTAAACAGACCTACTTTGAACCTTATCCTGAAAATCTTTATTTAATCGGTTAAATTTCCGCAGACAGGACAATTTGGGTCACGATTCAGCATCACTTGGTTAAACTCCATAGTTTCACCGTCATATATTAGCAGGCGATTTGCGAGTAATTCACCGATGCCAGTAAAATATTTGAGGACTTCGGTAGCTTGAATAGAGCCTATTACCGCGGGCGTTACACCTACCACAGGGAATATTTCTTTACTTGGAACTTCTTTATAAATGCAACGCAAACATATCGTTTTTCCCGGTAGAACAGTTGTTGCCCGCCCTTCTAATCCCCAGACAGCACCATGAAACAAAGGTATTTTGTGATCAACCGCAAACTTATTTAACAAAAAGCGACTCTCAAAATTGTCAAGGGCATCAATAACTGCATCAGCACCTTCAAATAACTTGTCAACATTACCCTCATCAGCGGTTTCTGCATAAGTGATTATCTCTATGTCAGGATTGATCTCATTCAATTTCTGTTTTGCAGACTGAGCTTTCAAGACGTTTATATCACGGTTCCAGTGAAGTATCTGCCGATTTAGATTGCTTAGTTCAATAGTATCTCTATCAACTAAAATAATCCTGCCTACGCCAGCAACAGCAAGATAAATGGAGATAGGAGACCCTAAACCACCGATACCAAGAATTCCTACCGATGCGTTTTTGAGCTTTTTTTGCCCATTTTCTCCCCATCCATTTATCCGCATTTGACGGTCAAACCTTATTTTGTCTGACTCATTTAGTTGTTTCATAACGTCTATGCCCCTATTCCTTCAAACATCAGAGTGCTTATGTATCTCTCTCCGATGTCGGGGAGAATTACAACAATCATTTTTCCTTTATTTTCAGGTCTCAGAGCAACTTTTATGGCAGCAAAAGCAGCAGCACCAGAGGATATGCCAGCAAGAATGCCTTCTTCTTTAGCGAGACGTTGAGCAGTAGTTATCGCTTCTTCGTTGCTGACTTGGATTATCTCGTCAATAATGCTTCTATTTAATATATCAGGCACAAACCCTGCACCGATACCTTGGATTTTATGAGGACCTGGACTTCCGCCTGATAAAACTGGCGAAGCGGAAGGCTCAACCGCAATCGCCTTAAAAGATGGCTTCCTCGGTTTAATGACCTCAGAAACACCTGTTATCGTCCCACCAGTCCCTATACCAGCGACAAGTATATCAACCTTGCCATCTGTATCACGCCAAATTTCCTCTGCTGTTGTCCTTCTGTGAATCTCTGGATTAGCAGGATTTTTGAACTGCTGTGGAATAAATGAGTTTGGAGTCTTGCTTGCTAATTCCTCTGCTTTGCGAACTGCCCCTGACATACCCTCTGTCCCAGGAGTTAGGACTATCTCAGCACCAAATATAGCCATCAACTTCCTTCTCTCTATGCTCATAGTTTCTGGCATAGTCAGTATAAGTTTATAACCCTTTACTGCACAGACAAACGCCAATCCTATTCCAGTATTTCCGCTTGTCGGTTCAATAATGACCGTATCTTTTTTGATCAACCCTTTTACTTCGGCATCCTCAATCATACTGACGCCTATCCGATCTTTAACGCTACCCAAAGGGTTAAATGATTCTAACTTTGCAAGAACAGTTGCCTCTGAACCAGAAGTAAGACGATTAAGTTTAACAAGCGGTGTATTGCCGATTGTTTTTGTTATGTCTTCATATATCCTTCCCATATTCTTCTCCAATCATAGTTATCCACCTGATACAGGCGGTATTATACTTACAATATCTCCTTCATTTATCTTCTCTTTAATGTCTTTGTGGAAACCATTTATCATCACAATATTGTTAGTGTTAATTGGTATTCCTAATTTGTTCATCAATGCTTCAATAGTAATACCATCTTCAACAGAGATCCTTGCTCGCTTATTGACAGAGCCAGGCGGTAGGAATTTAGCAAGATTTGCGAATAACCTGATCTCTATATCCATTGCGTAATCACCTCCTCAGACAAAAAAGGTTAAATAGGGTTAAAGGTTGAAGGTTAAAGGTTAAAGGTTAAAAGTTGAAAGTTGACTGATCACTGATTACTGATCACTGATCACTATTTTGTGCGATTTTACGAAAAAATTTACCCTTATCAGCTCTAAATTTCCCTTTTCCAAAAAGGATACTTTAAGGATTTATTAGTTTCAGATATAATAAACCATCGTTTTTTCCTCTTTATTTTGGTAGTCTTTGACAATATCCTGTAATGATATGCTTTCTAATGTGTTGGATATTTGTCTATCTAATTTGCACCATACATCTCTTATTGGACAGTCCAAAGAGCGATCACAAATAGACTTATTTTTGACACATTCCACAGGGGATATATCACCTTCAAGGACATCAACAATCTCTTTTATAGATATTTTGTTAGGGTCTTGTGCAAGGACATATCCTCCATGCGCCCCTCTGATAGAGTTCACTAATCCTGCACCTTTTAAGGGTATAATCAATTTACTAAGATATTTTTCTGATATATCTTGTCTTTTCGCAATATCTTTAAGCAATAAAGAACCTTTCCCATAATTGAGTGCTAACTCAAACATAAGTCTTACGCCATATCTGCTTCTTGTTGATAACTTCATAATGATCATCTCTTTACAAAATTAATTACTACCAATTTACTCTAATTAGTAGTAATTATACGCGAAAAAAATCATAATGTCAAGAGAAAAAATCTGAACTTAGGACATTAGTTCGGACATTTTCTAGAATAAATAAGGTTAAAGGTTAAAAGTTAAAGGTTGAAGGTTTGCTTATAGTCTGTCTGGGCATTTTCAAAAATTCCTGTCTTTTTACTAAACTCTGGACAATTTTGAATTAAAAAATATTATTAGCTAACCAAATTTATTTTTAATAACAAGAAAAAACATTAAATCTCTTTTTATCCCCCTTTTTCAAAGTGGGAAACTAATAGAGTTACTTTTTTCAAAGAGGGAAGCCATAAAAGTCTCCCTTTGGAAAAGGGAAATTTAGAGGGATTTCCCTAGATAATTTAATTGGATAATAAATTGTCCGAACTCATGTCCGATCTTCAGAAAAAATCCTGCTGGCATGCAAAAAACTATTATGGAAAATGAAGTGAATATATGCTAAAATAATTATATTTGAAAACTCCAGTCAAATTTAGCAATAAGAAAGGAGAATAAAATGGGCATAGAACCAATGAAGGTAGGAATTATCGGTTGTGGTGCCATTAGTGGGACATATCTTGCCAATTCCAAGAAATTTGACGCTTTTGACGTTATCGCTGTTGCAGATAAACGTTTAGAAGCAGCGGAAGCAAGAGCTAAGGAATTTGATATACCAAAGGCATGTAGCGTTGAAGAAATATTAGCCGACCCTGATGTTGAGACTATCATAAACCTCACTCCACATTTTGCACACGGTCCTGTTGGCATTTCAGTTCTCTCCGCTGGCAAGAATATATACAACGAAAAGCCCCTTGCGGTCTATCGCGAAGAGGGACAAAAGATGCTATCATTAGCCAAAGAAAAAGGTTTACGTGTTGCTGGGGCACCAGATACTTTCTTAGGCGGGGCATGGCAGACAGCCAGAAAACTGATTGACGACGGCGTCATCGGCGAACCTGTCGGCGCTTTTATCTGTCTTATGGCTAGGAGAGGCGTTCGTCCCGGACAACAAAGAACTCGTCCCGACGGTTATGTAAATTTCTATTCCACTGACTTCTTTGAATTTGGCGTGACTTGGAGCTTTGACAGAGGTCCTTATTACCTAAATGCAATCATTAATTTATTAGGACCTGTCCGTCGCGTCACTGGTTCTGCAAGGAAAACTTGGGAAGAAAGAGATGACGTCTTCGGCAGAGTTAAGGTTAATGCACCAACTCATATCGCAGGAGTTATGGATTTTGTCAATGGTGCTGTTTGCACGTTTATTATGACCTCTGATGTTTATGATACTGGATTACCTCATATAGAAGTGTATGGAAGTGAAGCATCTCTACGATGTATTGATCCGAATAACTTTGGCGGACAGCTTTACCTTCGCAAATATGATAGCAATGAACTCAAACCAGTAGAATGTCTATTTGGTTATAACAGCAATAGCCGTGGAGTTGGTATCGCTGATTTGGCATCAGCTATCCGTAATAAGCGACCTCACAGGGTAAGCGGTGAGATGGCTTATCATGTTATTGATATTATTCATGGATTTCACGATGCTTCAAAAGAGGATAAACACGTTATTCTGCAAAGCACTTGTGAACGTCCAGCACCGTTACCGCTTGGATTAGAAGATTGGAAAATTGACGATTAATTTATCTCAAAGAACCATTGATTTAATTGTCCTAATTGTTTATTATTAGGCTTATGTCAATGGTTTTTTATATATAACCTGCAACAAAGGAGCTAAATGGATGCTTTCAAATTATGGATACAAAATGAAACGCATTAAGGCTAAAACACGCCTAAAAATGAAAAACGTTTCATATTTGATATTATTTTTATCATTGATGATCTTTAATTCCTGTGTCTCTTTATCCCCACAAATAGATAATCCCGAATCGCTAAAACCTGCAAAAACAGAAACATCTAATCAAAAACAAGAGTCCAAAAATGACAACAACGTCTTATCTGTTCAAAATACACTCATAAGCAACAATGTCCGCGATATTTCTGCTGATAGTCTATCCGTTTGGATCGCTACCGACAGCGGAGTAACGCTTTTTGACCGTGAAACTGGCAATTGGAAACATTATACAAAAGAAGACGGGCTTGGATCAGATAATATTAATGCAGTTGCCATAGATGGTGATTGGGTATGGTTCGGCACAGACGACGGAGTAAGCAGATTTGATAGAGCGAGAGGAATATGGAGGACGTTCAGATCAAAAGACGGGCTAAAAGGCAAAAAGGTCTTTTGTATAACCGTTGACAACGATTATGTTTGGTTTGGCACTGATGAAGGGTTGAATAGATATGATAGGAATATAGATAGCTGGGCAGCGAGAACAAAAAAAGACGGTTTAACAGATAACAGGGTCAGTGCTATCACTATAACTGGCGATTATATGTGGGTTGGAACGCTATGGAACGGTGTCAATAGATACGATAAAACAACTGATTCGTGGAACACTTATGGCAAAAAAGATGGAATTATAGACCCCGCCATTACAGCTATTGCAGCCACAGATAAATATATATGGTTCGGCACTAACAAATCAGGTATAAGCATATATGATAGAACAAACCAGACGTTTGTCAAAAACTACACTAAAACTGATTTTTTATCAAGCAATGATATAAGGGCGATCACTGTTGATGGAAGCAATATATGGATCGGGACTGCTAACGGAGGCGTCCAAAGATATATTGACTCAGTTGACACTTGGATCAAATATACTAAAAACGATGGACTATCAAGCAATAATATAACATCAATTAAAGTTTTTAAAAACGAGGTATGGTTCGGCACTTATGATAGCGGAGTAGCAATGTATGACAAAATCTCCAATAAATGGATGTATTTTTTCAAGGCTGACACAATCCCAAGTGATGATATAAACAGCGTTGTCATAGATTCAAAAGGCGATCTGTGGGTCGCAACTGCCAAAGGCGTAGCAAGATATTTATCAAATAAAGGTCAATGGATCAGTTATGGCAAAAAATCAGGGTTGACTACTGACTATGCGACAACAATCGCTTTTGACGGAAGCAAAATCTGGTTGGGAACGTCAAGAGGATTAGCAATATTTGATACACAAAAAGAACAATGGCAATATCTCACCAAAACTAACGGTCTATCACAAGATTTTATAACAACAATAAATATAATAGACGACAAGGCTTGGATCGGAACAAATAAAGGAATGATATACTTAGACATTAGCACTAACGAGTTTGGCACTATACAAGAGCTAAAAGATAAGTTTATAACATCAATTTTATCAAGCAATGATCATATTTGGATAGGGACAAGTGATGGCTTATGGCAGTATAGCATCACTGACCAAAGCCTTATTCATTGGACAACAGATCAGGGTTTGGCTGATAACTATATCAATACTATTATTGAATGGGATGATGCAAGCATATTAGTTGGGACTCAAAATGGGATTTCTGTCTATGATCCGTCTCAAAAAATATTTCAAGATTTTGATGATAATCCTTCCTCTTTGGGAAATATTAGAGTTTTAGTGTATGACAGAGACAATCAAAGACTTCTCGTCGGCAAGCCTAATGGGTTGATCAGTTATGATATTCAGACGCGACAATGGACAGAACCGACTGGCTCTGATCCTAACAATCTATGCAAAAGAAGCGTCAGATCAATTGCCTTAAATCAAGATCAGATTTGGCTTGGAACTTCAAGCGGAATCGTGCAATATTCCCCTATTGATAACGGTTGGTATGAACATAGGGCGCCTATGACTCGTGAACCATTAAGAGAGATGGGCATATCAAATATAGAATTTGACGGAAATTATGTATGGATGAGCAATTGGTCAAACTCAAAAAATGGTGCAATAATAAGATATGACAAATGCTCAAATACTTGGCAATATTATGGCAGAGAAACTATCTTGAAAGATATGAAAGCAGATTCAATGACACAGGTCAATAGAATAGTTGTTGATAAAGATGCTGTCTGGTTTGCCACAAATTATGGACTATTGAGATACGACAAAACGAAGGATATATGGGACCATTACACAAAAGACGATGGACTTGCAGATAATAGCATTAGATATGTCGCCTGTGGAGATAATGTTGTGTGGGTCAGTTATTGGAGTACAGCCAAACTTGTAGGAACTGAACTGAATCAATTTGACAAAAAAACGAAAATCTGGAAAACTGTCCCTATTACTAACCTGCTTTATCCCAAAGAGAGTATTGAGGCATTAGCTGTTGATGGTGATACAGCATGGGTAGGACTTGGCTCTTCTGGTGTTAGAAAAATATCCATTGATGGCGAACAGACAACTTATACAAAAGAAAATGGGTTAGCTCAGAATTTCGTCAGTATCATAACTGTTGACGGCAATGAAATATGGTTTGGGCATAGAACAGGCTGGGGCGGTGCGATCACTCGTTATAATAAAGTCAAAAATACATGGCAAAAATACTCAGAAAACGACGTCC
>DTPJ01000286.1 GCA_011334435.1 Candidatus Poribacteria bacterium
ATCAAAATCAGAATTTATTATAAAGAAATCCAAATTTATTGGTCTATTAAAATCTGTTAATACTGAACAAGAAGCCTTTGATTTTTTGCGTTCAGTCAAAACAGAATATCCTGATGCCACACATCATTGTTTCGCTTTTAGCATCGGTTCAGGTGCAAGAAAAATATCAAGAAGCAATGATGATGGCGAGCCATTGAATTCCGCTGGAAAGCCGATCCTTTCTGCCATAGAATCATCTGATTTAAATAATGTGATCTGCGTTGTTGTTCGTTATTTTGGAGGTATAAAGTTAGGCGTTGGCGGATTAATCAGGGCTTATGGTCAAACTGCCAGAGAATGTATCCAAAAAGCAGAACGCGTTGTTAACGTATCGTCCACTGATCTACATATTCAAACATCATATAAGCATATTGGTGCGGTTATGAACCTTGTCAATCGTCTTAAAGGCAAGGTTATAAATGTTCAACAAGGGGAGAATGTTCTTGCTGTTATTAATATTAGAAATAGCATGATCTCTGTCTTAAAAGAGCAATTAAAGTCAATAAGCGTTGATATATTGATAAACTAAAAAATTGGTATTATCAACAATGGAGGGTTACTGTGAGATACAGTAAAACACATTCTTGGGTTGAATTAGAGGACAAAGAAACAGCTATAATAGGGATAAGTGACAAAGCTCAATTTCGCTTGGGAGAGATAATTTATGTTGAACTTCCTGAGGTAGGAGATGAATTTGAGCAAGATGAGCCTATGGGAAGCCTTGAATCAATAGATGGAGCGGTTGTCACCTTTTATTCGCCGATAACAGGTGAGGTTATTGAAGTAAATGAGGCACTTGATAGTTCCCCTGATTTAATAAACAGGTCTCCCGAAGGAGACGGTTGGATTGCTAAGATGAGAATAGAAATTCCCAGAGAGATCGGTCTTCTGATGACCCCTGAGCAGTATGAGCGATATGATGAAGATGATTTTGATGACGGATACGAAGAATATGAAGAAGAGGAATATTATTAAACGATGAAATTAGCTCGCATTGACGTTGAGGCACTTGCGCAAGCAGAGGATATAATATCATATCTTTTCTTGGAAATGGGGTCTAACGGTGTCCAAATAGAGGACATCAATTCTGGAATGATAAGAGTTTCTGCTTATTTTCCATTAGACGATAATGTCGGCGAACGTGTTTTCAGCTTGCGTCGCTCAATAGAAAAATTGCAGGGAGAAAATATAGACATTGGCAGTCCCAAAATATCCGTGAAAAGCATTGAAAATGCAGATTGGGCAGAGAATTGGAAATCTTTTTTCAAGCCGATACCTGTTGGCAAACGGACAATCGTCTATCAGTCATGGCAAAATATAGACGAATTTTCATCAAGAGATATACGAATTCAGATTGACCCCGGAATGGCTTTTGGCACAGGAAATCATGCGACAACCATTTTATCGCTTGAATTATTAGAAAAAGTCATCAATGGTAATGAAAAAGTCATTGATCTTGGCACTGGATCAGGAATATTAGCCATATCAGCGGTCAAATTAGGTGCAAAACATGTCATAGCTGTTGATATTGATGAAAAATCTGTCCAAGTTGCAAAAGAAAACATAAAAATAAATGGCGTTGCGGATAAAATTAATATTATATGTGCAGACCTTTTTACAGCCATAAGAGACAAATATGACGTGATAATTTGCAATATCCTCACCAAGATAATCCTTCCTTTAATTCCGTCTATAAAAAATTATCTCAGTCCTAATGGAAGTTTAATATTATCCGGCATCATGGAAAATGAGTCGGCTCAAATAAAAGATAAACTATATGGAGAAAAATTTATAGTCTCGGAAGTGATTCAAAAAGATGAATGGGTGGCATTTTTAGCGAAAATGTCACCACAAAAACGAATAGGAGAATAAAAAATGACGTTAGCAATTTTGGCAATAGTTATCAGTTACTTGGTAGGCTCTATTCCTTTTGCTTACATATTTGTCAGGCTGTTTAAGGGCGTTGATATAAGGAAAGAAGGAAGCGGAAATGTCGGTTTTACAAATGCCACACGAGTTATCGGCATAAAACTTGGAATAATCGTTCTGTTAGCAGATATGGGAAAAGGCATCCTTGCAGTGCTTGCAATATCAAAACTGGGAATGATTCAACCAAACGCTTTGGCTGGATATATGCCTGTCTTATGTGGATTTTTTGCTATTGTAGGTCATATATGGACGATCTTTCTTAAATTTCATGGAGGAAAAGGCGTCGCAACCAGTCTTGGCGTTTTCATCGCTATTTGCCCTATTGCCGGACTTGTGTCTCTTGGTGTATGGCTAATTATTGTTGCTATAACAGAATATGTCTCTGTCGGCTCAATTTTTATGTGCATAAATTTCTGTGCATTAACTTTTGTGTTAAATTGTAGTTATTTTATTAATAATATCAATATATGGGCTGTGAGAATCACTGCTATATTGATTACGATTATTGTCATATTCAAGCATACAAGTAACATAAAAAGGCTAATTAGGGGAGAAGAAAGGAAATTCGGCAGACGTGAAAATTAGGCTATAATATTACTGATGTTTAGTTACTGATGTTATTGATAGTTTGTCAAAAAGGTTAATAAAATGACAGGGAAACAAAAGATTGAATCTGCATTTTCAAAAAACGGGACACCAGAAATCCCAGCAGTAATCTGTTATGAGGGTATTTATATACGAGATCACTGGGATCAGCTTACAGACTGTCCATGGTGGTATCAGTATTCACCTGATATTGAACATCAGTTGAAATGGCGTCGTGACGTCATAAATAGGACAGGACAAGATTGGTTTTATCTGCCTTTTTTCTATTCTAAAGAGGAACGAAATAACATCATTATAGAAGTAAACTCTGACGGAATATTTCAAACTAACAAACGTTCAGAGTATAAGCATAGATTAACGAAACCGACGATTGCAGGCTGGTCTGAATCTGGGGGGTTACATTCTTATCGTCCAAAACGATTGATAGATAGCTTTAAGGAATTAGATGATTATATATATGTTTCACCAGAGTTTGATCCTAAACATAGCATCGCTGATGGACGGAATGATCTTGCTTTAATGTTGATGGACGAATTCCATTATCTTTATCCGATATGTCATGTAAGCTCGCCATTATGGCATACTTACGGTATATGGGGTTTTGAAGGTATGATGACTATGATAATAGAGAAACCAGAATTGGTTAAATATGCCTGCGAAAAGTTCCTTATCCAAAGCATTAGAAGCGTTCAGCAGTGTGCAATGTTAGGCGCCAAAGGCATTTGGATTGAGGAATGCTTTACGGATATGATCAGTCCAAAGGCTTTTGAAGAGATCAACGTCCCTGTTGTCACCAAGCTTGTTGATGAGATACGTAAAACCGGTATGAAGAGCATATATTATTATTGTGGCAATCCTGCTGGCAAGTGGGACAGCTTGTTTGCTGTCAATGCAGATGCAATATCCCTTGAAGAGAGTAAAAAAGGGTTCACTATTGATATAGATGAAGTTGTTGATCGTAGCCAAGGCAAATGCACAGTTTTAGGTAATCTTGACGCAATAAATCTTCTGCCAAAATGTAGTGAAGATGAACTAATAGCAGAAATATCAAGACAAATACAAGCAGGACGAAGAAACAATGGTAGATTTATAATGAGCATAGGGAGTCCAGTTACGCCAGAGACAACTGTTGAGCGAGTGAAATTATATTGCGACATTGTGCATGAACTCGGTTAAGAAAACCGATAAGAGTTTCAAAAGAAGTATCTCTCTGGAAAAAATAGAGGGATTTTATAAACAATATAATTTAATGGCAAACTGTCCAAACCTATATTTATGTCAAATCTGTTTTCCCCTCAATTTTTTCCATACATCATAAAAACACATATAATCCAATGTAAATAATGGAGTGATTAATATGAAACTAAGTTGTATTCCTACTTGCTTTTTCAACGATCTTATCAACACAAGGGCTATGTCATTAAGCGATTGGGTCCAGATGGCTTGCAGGTTAGGTTTAGATGGAATTGAGGTATATAAACTCTATATTAAGGAAGATGAACGAAACAAAGATTCTATGTCCCGTATCTCTGACATGATACATTCATCAGGATTAGAAGTTTCTATGTTCACTAGCTATGCTGATCTTTCTATGCCAGAATCTGCCGAAAGACGGGAACAATTAGCTTCTATTCGCTGGGATATAGATTCTGCAAATATATTTAAAACTAATATAGTGCGTCTCACAGCAGGAAAATGGCGTGAAGGTCAAACGGTTGATGAAACTCTAAAATTAGTTGCAAAGGGCTTAAAAGAAAGCTTGGATTATGCAGAAGAGAAAGGCGTTATGTTAGCTTTGGAAGATCACCCTGAGATCGGGACGAAAATTGCTGATTTTATTAGAATTTTGGAGTTAGTAGATGATGATAGATTAAAGGTAAATCTTGATACGTCTAACCCGATGGAATCTGGCGATAGCTCAGTAGAATTGGCAAAATTAGTAAAGTCAAGAATAGTGCATGTCCATCTGAGCGATCGCAACAAGGATTTACATCACCAAGTCGTAGGCGAAGGAGTGGTGGATTTTATATCTGTATTTCGCATATTAAAAGAGGTTAGCTATGATGGTTGGTTATCATTGGAAACTGGCGGAAGAAAAGGCGAAGACGTCATTCGTCAAGCCATGGATTTCATCAAAAATGCATGGTCTAACGCATGAGAATGGGGATAAATAATGACAATTAAACGAAACCTGATTTTTCTTCCTGCCTTGTTGATGGATATGAGCACTAACGGTGCTATACTTGGAATGACGTTTTACGCATCTAAGCTTGGTGCTTCTCCGTTGATAATAGGAATAACTGCATCAACAAGCACGTTACTTTATGTCATATTCAGCCGAATTTTTGGCAAGCTATCGGATCGCGTCGGTCGGAAAAGAGTCCCTCAGATAGCGTCTTTATGTTTTTCTATCCTGTATTTTTTAATGCCGAATATCAAAACTTTGCCGTTTCTGGTCACATTTTTTCCTCTTACAGGTTTTTTCCTTTCTGCTTTCTGGTCTCCCTATGAAGCGTGGATAGGTGAAATCTCCGATGGTCGTCCACTTGAAAAACGTGTCAGAATGTTTAATTTGGCTTGGACAATCGGAGTTATGATCGGCAATGCCATAAGCGGATATGCTTATGAATGGGATCATAGGATACCTTTCTATTTTGCAAGCTGTGGGTCATTTATCGCGATGGCAATAATAAGCCTTCATTCAAAACCTATCGTAAATAATGTCCCCATTGACAAGGCAGAGAATAACAAAGATGATAACAATATTCCTTCTTATATGAGAATGAAATTCTTGTATATGAGTTGGATAGCCATATTCTTTGCTTGGATAACTCTTGGCGTTTTACGCTATATCTTCCCTAAACTTATCAGCGATTTAGGGATATTGCCTCGTTATTATGGAATTTTAATGCTTATATGGTCAGGAACACAAGTGTTTATGTTTTATATTCTCGGAGCAACAAAAAAATGGCATTATCGCATAGAGTTCTCTATAATATGCCAAATACTTGGTTGTATAGGATTTTTTATCATCTATATAACCAATTATCCCATTATTTGGGGAATTGCTTTGGTGTTTTTTGGTATCCAAACGGGCATGGTCTATTTTTCAAGTCTATATTATAGCCTCTGTGGTCATGCTGACACAGGCAATAAAAGCGGTTGGCACGAATCAATACTAAGCAGTGGTGCGTTTATAGGTCCTTTTATTGCAGGGGCAATGGCGAAATATATTGGTATAAAATCGCCTTATATGTTCTGTGTTTTTGTGATATTGACAGGTCTTTTGACGCAAATTTTCTTAATGAGATCAAATTGGTTCAATAAGAAAATTGGAAATCTTAACATGGAGTGCAAAGATGAAAATAACTGATATACAAACAATAGAGGTTATAGGGCATGGATATTCAACTTATGTCAGAATTTATACTGATGAAGGTCTCACAGGCACTGGCGAGTGCATACATGGGCGTTCAGCGTCTCCTGCCATAATAAACGATATGAAAGAGATGCTGATCAATCAAGACCCAATGAATGTTGACAGACTATTTGAGATGATCAGACGGGCATATATCTTTGATGGTGCCTTGGCGGGAAATGTCATCTCTGCTTTAAGCGGGATAGAAATAGCGTTGTGGGACCTCGTCGGAAAGGCAACT
The DNA here is from genome assembly GCA_011334435.1 of Candidatus Poribacteria bacterium. Taxonomy (GTDB): domain Bacteria; phylum Poribacteria; class DTPJ01; order DTPJ01; family DTPJ01; genus DTPJ01. The sequence continues at coordinate 6,234 of DTPJ01000286.1, forward strand.
AATCTCCCAGTTTATCAATTGCTTGGCGGGAAATTCCGAGACAAGATAAGGCTTTATTCTGACTGCGGAGGTTCAATGGATAACCCAGAGTCATGCGGAAAAAAAGCCAAAGAGGTCGTCAATATGGGATTTAACGCTATTAAATTTGATATTGATGATTCCAAAAATCCTTACAAAATAGATGCTTGGAACTGGTCAGTGACACCTGGGGAAGTGCAATCTATGGTTGACAAAGTGTCAGCTGTCCGTGAATCTGTCGGTCCAAATGTTGATATTGCAGTTGATATGCACGGAAGATATGATACATCATCTGCTATTCGTGTCGCAAAGGCAATGGAGCCATTTAATCTGATGTGGCTTGAAGAGCCTGTCCCACCAGAAAATGTTGACGCTATGAGAGAAGTCAAAAGATCAACCTCAACGCCTATTTGTGCAGGAGAAAACCTTTTCTTACGTTATGGATTTAGAGAGCTTATTGAAAAGCAAGCAGTTGACGTGATAATGCCTGATATACCGAAATGTTGCGGTCTCTCGGAGGGCAGAAAGATCGCTAATATGGCTGAGATCTATTATATAGCTATGGCACCTCATAACGTTTGTGGTCCATTAGGGACAATAGCTTCTTGCCATGTCTGCGCCAGTATTCCCAATTTCCTTGTCCTTGAATGGCATTGGTTAGGCAGAAAACATTGGGACGAGTTAGTGATAACTGAAAAGCCGGTCATAGAAAATGGTTATATTACGTTATCTGATAAGCCCGGATTAGGTGTTGAGATCAATCCAGAAGGAGTTAAAAAATATTTAAAACCGGGGACGAAATTCTTTGATTAAGTGTATCAAAAATGCAATACCAAAAATTAAGATAAGTCCTTATCTACAACCGTATGTTGCAAAAATGATACAAAGAGGTTAAAAATATATGTTAAATTTTGATATTTGATCAGGTTTTTGTTCATAAAATCCCTCTAAATTTCACTTTTTTCAAATGGATGCTTTTTGGCATTAAAATTGCAACAAACAATATCGGCAACAATAATAATGGAAACTCAAAGTTTTAAGGGGGTTGATTAAAATGTTAAAAAGATATATAAATAAATTCACATTATTCATAACAATTATCGGTCTTGCACTTATAGCCCAAACTACATTTGCAGATTGGGGCATATCCTTTGGCGTAAGTGGCAGTCCATATAGCTCTTATTACGGTGATAGGATTACCAATGAGTATCGTCGCGGTTATCAAACAGATGATTGGGTTGAAAGAGGGGCGTCATCGGTAACAGAAAGTCCGATCTTCTCTGATGGAATAAGATTAACTGCTTGGTCAACTTATGATGAAAGAGATTACGATTACGGAATTGCCAGTGCTATCTACTATTTCAGGATACCGAGGGAAGCTAAATCAGCAAGAATAAAGATTTACTATGATGGCGATGGATATATAGATGATACAAATAACGAGATCGCAGGGAGAGTATGGATCAAAAGGACAAAGATCGGTGACGATTATGAGGAATATTATCCGCCAGAAGGAAGGTATGAAAGCGTAGATAAACCTTTGTTCGGCGATACTTTCGCTTTATCTGCAAAGAAACACGTTGAAATTATAAGAATTTCCACAGATGACCATGTTGAAGACGGAATTATGGAACTCCATATAGTTGCAGAGGGAAGACAACGTATAGATGTCAAATATATAGAGGTTGAGACCTATACTTATATGCCAGCAGTTAGGGTAGTCACAAGTTATATAAGAGATTATTCTTGGCGACCTTGGTATGACTACACTTATTGGTATTTCTACACTGGTCCAGTATTCTACTTTTCAGATTATTATTATATAAGATACACATATCCATATTATCGCACAAGATATATAGAAATCAGAAGGTATTATGACGATTATTTGAGGATTTACTATGTTAGGAATCCATATCATGTCCATTATATTAGTTGGAATGATGTATATTATTATCACAGGCAACCCAGCAAGAATTGGGACAAAGATCGTCTCAATAAATGGACACCTATTCACGAAGAGACAAGAAAAGAGTATATTGTAACAACTAAAACCCGTAAAGCTACTGATGTTCAGCAATCAAGAGAGAAGATCAGAAGCGTTTTGGCAAATAGCCCACGTCAGTCTCCATCAGGGGTTAGAGCAAGGACAATTGAGACAAGGGGACCCGCAGTAACCGAGATGAAGCGACGCAACGAATCTCCTGAATCTATGCAAAGGGCGGTTCCAGAATCAAGATCAAGATCGATAGAATCAAGAGATGTTGAGAGGACACCAACCAGAATTGAGACATCAGAATCTACAAAGAGAACGATAATAAGGACTCCAAGAGAGACATCAGAAAGCTCAGAAAGCGAAAGAATTATAAGGAGGTCGCCAGTTCAAAGCAATGTTCAGGAGCAACAAAGATCAACTTCACGCGAAACTGCCCCTCGTGAAGAAGATCAAGCAAAGAAAAGACGAGAGTCTATAAGATCACAAGATAACTCTCAACAGCAAAAGAGCGAGCAACCGCGTCAGCCAGAACGAATTCAAAGAAAAGAGGATAATTCAAATCAACAGCCTAAGAGAGATGTTGAAGTTAAAAAAGATAACAAAGATGATGACGATGATGAAG
>DTPJ01000863.1 GCA_011334435.1 Candidatus Poribacteria bacterium
CAGACTTAACGTTGATAATCTATGATTTTGGAAGGTCATATAAGTCACCTCAAAAAGATGAGATTTACTTTAATATACCATTATAAATTATCAGTGTCAAGACATTAAGACTGATGGAACGGGAGATGAGTTTAGACATTTTTGGGGAGTCTCTCTTTTCCAGAGGGAATATTGTTGTCATTCCTTCTCCAGCTTTCGCCATGGTAAACTGCAGAAGGATCCATTCTCGGCAATTACCCGATTAATTCTTCAAACTCCATTCAAAGAGGGAATAAAAGGGGAATTTTTGAAGTACCTGAACTTATATCCGATCATCAGAGAAAAACAGTGGCAGGAAATTACTCCCCAATAATATAGATATGCACGTCATAGGGTTTGAATTCATCACTAAATTTTGAATTTTCTAATTTAATAGCTCTATCTTCCCATAATACATTAGCGATCTGTTTTGGCGATGAAGCTTTTATCTCAAAAGTTGCGGTTGTAGGGCTATTTCTCATCCCTACCGCAAATATGTAAATTGATTGCTTATATCTTTTTATCATTATTGCAACTGGGACTTCTGGATCAGATGATTTTACTGTCACAAGATCATCAATAGATGGACTATTGATCACTGGGGCGAGTTCGTGAATCTGATTATTGATTTTTGTCACTGCGGGGAGCATTTCTGGATCGTCAAGAAGTGCATGTTCATTAAATTTTGGCTTCCATTCATGGACAAACCAGATCAATCCTCTTGATCCATGTATAATTGACATCCAAACTTCGGCGCGGACTTGATGAGGTGTTGCCTTTTTAGTTTCACTACCTATGCGTGTGCATTCAATACAATTCCATATAATTTTCTTTCCCTCTGTCCACTCCATAAGACGTGATACACCTTTTGCCACATACCAAAGATAATTTTCACCATCTGGTTTGTTTATACCTACTACTGGGTAGACGTCATAGGATATTATATCTCCGCCTTTGACGTAAGTTAGATAATCGCTTATGTGAGCTCCACTACCGCGTCCGATCCATTCATCATTAGCAACTCCCTGACCAAGATTTAGCAATATAGGTCGTGTTGGATCAAGTGATCGCATTTTTTGATAGTCATCAACAATGTTTTGTGGTGGAACAGGTCCGCCATAATATTCCCTCCCCGTTGCAGGGTCTCTGACGAGTTGTGCATTATCAGGCTCATCGCCATGCATCCAGCCGACAATAATTGGATTATCTTTATTGGCTAATCCGACTCTGCTTTGAGAACATATTACGGGCATTCCAGCTTCCGCTAAAACCTTTAATTGTTCCTCAGTCGGTCCCTTCCAAAGACCTACATATAGATTTATCCCAACAGATTTAAATCTACTTGCATTTATTGGGTTTTGAAGCCAAACTGCTATTGGAAAATAGCTTGGGTCTGATGGAAGTCCATTTTCCCACTGAGAAAATGCGGTTTTTGATAATTCAACTGACATATTTCCCCCCTGATCAAATTGTGCCAAAAACATTAAAAAAGCTAATATCATTGGCATTGCTCTATCCTTTCGCCTCAAATAACGAATCCTGAAGCCCGCTGTTAAGCTTATACTGTGAATATGTATCATCAATTTTTATCTGCCTATAATACATGTCAAACAAAAACTTAACGTTGATCTTCATATACATCTCAAACTTGCTAGGTAGCCAATAACCCTGCACTTCCGAGTAGCTGAGGGACATATCCATATCTTTTATCACTGATGGCATTTTTGCAGGAACAAACTTGGCATACACTATATCATATTTGTCTTTAAGTATATAGCCTGTCCCATTAATATAGCCATCTTCCTTCTTTTTTGAAGTAAATTGCACAACCCAAACTGGCATTCCGTTAAATATATCGCTTCCAAGCAATTTGTATTCATAATCCCCTTTTGCCTCTTTGCTTAAAGGCATTTTAGTCTCTTCGGACTTTGATTTCTTTTGCCATTCCTTCCGCTCTTTTTCAATTTCCTCTTTGGACAACGGTTTGCCATCAACTACCATACTGATATATTCTTCATAACGTTTGCCATATTGCTTCATATAAATACGTCTTTGGATAAATACGTCTTTCTTGACAGAACCATCTTTATCTAACTCTTTATATGTAGCCTTTCCCATAAAGGTTGCATCTTGGATATTGTCCAATATAAATTGTTGACGCATTTCAGCCTTGCGAATTATTTCTTGCAAAAGTGAATCTTTACTTGAAGTGCCGATGGACAATGCAGGGATAATCAAAACAAAAATGGCAACTAATCCTATAAAAATTAATAATAGTTTTAAATGTATCTTTTTTGTTATATTCGTTTTTTGCATAGAGGCTCCCATAATGAAAACATTGCTTGCATGTCAATATTTAGTAATATTAATTAACGATATTATCGTAAATATAGATGACAATATCAAGGGTTTTGTTATTAAGACAATTAGTAAAACAATTAGGTTTACATATTAAATTCCAATTTTGTTAATAAAAATAAAATTTTTCTACTCATAACTCTTTATTTATACATCGTTTTTTGCTATTCTAATATATGGTTTTAGGTTTCATTTTTGGGATTTAATCTCGGAGAATTTGGATATGACATCAAGAGAAAGAGTTCTTTTAGCATTACAACATAAAGAGGCGGATAGAATAGCTATCCATGATAGTCCTTGGGGAACAACAGAAGCACGTTGGCACAGAGAGGGGTTGCCAGCCGATCAATCGTCAACGACATATTTCGGTTTTGAATTCAGAGGTTTCGGTGGGGATACATCGTTGCAATTGCCATGGCAGAAAGTAGAAGAAACTGACGAGTATGTCATAACTGTAAATTCTGACGGGGCAAAGATGAAGAATTGGAAGCATAAAACCTCAACTCCTGAACTTATTGACTTTACTATCACATCAAGGGAAATTTGGGAAGAATATAAACCAAGAATGACTATGAATGAATCAAGAGTGGATTGGGCAGGGCAATTGAACTCAAATAAGGCATGCAGAGAAGCCGGTTATTTCTGCACAATGAATTTTGGTCCCGGGTTCACATATATTTGTGATGTTGTTGGTCCTGAAAGAACTATGATAGCGATGATGATAGAACCCGATTGGATCAAAGATATGTTTATGACAAATGCCCAATTGTGTGCTGATATGGCGGAAGAGATGATGGGAAGAGGTATGGAATTTGATGCTGGGTGGATTTTTGACGATCTTGGATTTAGAGATCACCAATTTTTCCCGCCAGAAGCTTATCGTGAATTGCTTTTGCCCGCACATAAATTGATCTGTGACGTCTTTAAAAGCCGTGGCTTACCGATGATATTGCATTCCTGCGGATATAATATGGAATTCATTCCCTTATACATTGAGGCGGGTTTTGATTGTATTCAGCCACTTGAAGTTAAAGCAGGCAACGATATGCTAAAATTAAAAAAAGAATATGGCGATGTATTAGCCTTTATGGGCGGGATTGATGTTCGCGCAATGGCTTCTGATGATCCTGATGATATAGTAAGGGAAATTTCGACAAAGATACCAGTTATGAAAAAAGGCGGTGGCTATATATATCATTCAGATCATTCCGTGCCTGATAATGTCAGTTTTCAGCAATACTGTCGTGTTATTGAGTTAGTTTTAGAATATGGTAAATATTAGAAAAACTCGTTTGATTAGCTGTAAGTAATTGCTTTGAAAGTATGATTATAGCCCAATTTCTAAGTTGATATATAACTGATTTAGAAATTTGGGCTATAATTTTTGATGACTATTGAAGCCCGAGTTCTATGATTTTATTCTTTATGTAACCGGGAAGCATTCCGCAAACTTCTGCTATCTCTTCAACACTGAGTTTTTTATAGTTTTCTCTCAAAAATTCCTCTTTTTTCTTGCTCCATTTTTTCTTTTTTGATCTGAGCAAACCTAATCTACTGAGCTTTTTTGCGACTGCAAGTTCTGTGATTTCTAACTTTTTAGCTAAATGTGCATTTGACATTATCTCATAATTCTCTCTAAGAAATCTATCTCTATCTTCTGTCCATTTTTTCAGACGTCGTAGCTTTAATGTGCCAAGCCTTTTTTCAATCGCACATACAGTAGTTCCAAGCTCTTGTGCAAGGTCCTTATTTATCTTCTCAGTATAAACTTTTCTGAGGTATTCATCTTTTTCCGTAGTCCATTTTTTATTGCGTTTTAAGTTTAATTTTTTTAACTGATAACTGACCCCACTCGGTGTAATGTTAAGATGTTCAGCTAAATCCTTATTTGACATTTTATGGTAATTTTCTATAAGGAATTGTTTATCTTCCTCTGACCATTTTTTCCTAGGCATTTTTTTCTCCTATAATTTATCGTTCATAAAATCAGGCAAATACTTACTTAGTTTATTGTTGATAATAAACTTAAGAATAATATTAATTTCCATGAATACTGAATTTTAGTCCTTAATTTTATGATCCTTATTTAGTCAAAAAGCACCGTCTTTTAGTGTAACAGAATATTGTGTAGTTTGTCAAGAAAAAAATTCTGGCTGATTCTACATTAGTTTTTTCTACACATCATAAAAACACGTACAAGGTAAATATCTGAATGATATATATAGCCACCGCCTTTCTTCATAAATGGATCAAGAAAGTATATCTACTACATAGCTATGATACTCATAGTAATGTTTTTCAGATCAGGTTTCGCTAAGATGCTCTTGAAATTTTCCTCAATAGTTTGTATCATTCTGTTGCGATTAACTTTATTTTTTGTTTATTCTTTTTCATAGCATGCATTCGATTGGAAAGGAGATTTAGAGTGATTCTATATACAATCTAATTGAATAATAGATTGTCCAAAATCATGTCTGGAAATTAGCAAAACTTCTTGGTTGACAAATAGGCTAAGGGATAATAAAAATGTGGGATAGATACAAGGGTGTCGTAACAGGTATAGTAAGCATTATTATCATAATCATCATATATAAAGTGATGACCTACCTTTTAAAACGTTATGCCAAAAAACATTCATTTAGCGAGGAACATACCGCTTCATTCATTAGATATTGGCAATATGGCTTTTTATTTGTTGCGACAATATTTGTTGTCATCTCGTTTTCTGGAGAGATGCAAACATTAGGCATAACGATAGGATTTATTGGGTCTATACTCGGATGGATGCTATATGCCCCTATAAGAAATATGGCAGGTTGGCTCTTTTTAGTAGTTACAAAGCCATTAAAGGTCGGTGATAGGATCATTATCGGTGGCTATGTAGGCGATGTGATAGATATAACTATGAACTATATTGTCCTTGATCAAGTCGGCGGAACTACTGTCGGTGAGGATAGATCGGGCAGAGGGGTCCTTATACCAACAGCATGGCTATTTGATCAATTGATCAATAACTACTCTATGAAATTGCCATCTGATGAGGTGGAAAGCAAATACTTGCTTGATGAAGTGATTGTCCGAATAACCTATGATTCCGATTGGGACGAGGCAGAACAACTATTAAAATCATCTGCCAAAGAGGTAACACAAAACGTCATTGACGAGACAGGACAAGAACCTTATATAAGGGCGGAATTTTTCCCCTCAGGTGTGTTTATGAGGGTTAGATATATGGTCGCACCTACCGATAGACAAAGGGTCTGGTATGAGATAGTCAAACTTATCTCTAAGAGAATAAATGCCAGTGATATTGTTGAATATGGGTTTAATAGAGCTGATGTGATTGTAAACTATCCCGAAGGTCATCCTTATCCTCCACAATATCCTTCGTGGAATATAGACAAGGAACAGAAGAATGATGGGAGAAATTAAGGCGGTATTATTGAAAATACTTGAGATCATTGGGATCATATTAGCTTCCAAATACAGAGGAATATTGCTCAGTATAATTATCGTAATATCTCTCTTAATTGTTCGGCGAATTTTTACCAAGATTATAAAAGCTTACATCAGCAGAAAAGAATTTAAAGAGGAAAATATAACGCAGTTTATGATGACGTGGAAATATATCTGGACCGCGATCATCACTATAATGGGCATAATAGGCTTAAGCGGTTCAATGAAAGCGGTTGGAATTTCTGCTGGCTTTATGGGAATGGTGCTTGGTTGGTCACTTCAAGCCCCTGTTACAGGTATTGCCGCATGGCTTATGATCATACTCAAACGACCTTTCAAAATCGGTGATAGAGTTATCATCGCAGGAATCATCGGTGACGTTATGGATGTGACTATGACGCACATAATACTAAATCAAGTTGGTGGAACTGTCGGCGGAGAAGAACGTTCTGGAAGGGCGGTCTTGATACCAAATGCTATTATGTTCAGTCAAGTTATTATGAATTATACGCTTCAACAGGATTATATATTAGACGAAGTTCCAGTTAGAATTACATTTGAATCCGATTGGGAGGAAGCGGAGAGGATACTTGTTGAAGCGGCAAAGAAAGTCACAAGTGATGTCATTGAAAAGACAGGCGATCAGCCTTTCATAAGGGCAGAGCTTTTTGACGCAGGTGTTTTGATGAGGCTGAGATATAAAGTTGAGCCTCCTAATCGTCAAGAAATATCAACATATATAGTCCGAGAAATTTTCAGGGAATTTGCCAATAATTCAAAAGTGGAGTTTTGCTATCCTAAATCAGAGATCACTTATGAATGGAAAGATTGGCGAAAAGAGCGAACCAAAAAGGCTTAATTAACCTTTATTTTTAGCCATTAAATAACACATAGAAACACGGAAAAGTTTCTAAATTTTTTTGGAGGGACATTATGAAATTAGGTTTGGTAACTTACAATATGGCGAAAGATTGGGATGTAGATACAATTATCCAAATGTGCGAAAAAACTGGATTTGCGGGCGTTGAGCTTAGAACAACACATGCACATAAAGTTGAGGTCAATCTAAGTGCCGATGAACGCAAAGCAGTTAAAGAAAAATTCGCTAACTCAAAAATTGAGCTTGCTGGACTTGGTAGTGCTTTTGAGTATCATTCAACCGATCAAGCGGAAGTCAGAAGAAATATTGAAGGGACGAAGGAATATATAGTCCTTGCACATGACGTCGGTGCGCCAGGCGTAAAGGTTAGACCTAACGGTTTGCCCCAAAGTGTGCCGGTGGAAAAAACTCTTGAACAGATAGGATTAGCATTGAAGGAATGTGGAAAATTTGCACAGGATTATGGTATTGAAATTAGACTTGAAGTTCACGGCGGAGGAACAAGCCATGTCCCATATATCCGTCAAATCTTGGATATTGCGGACTGTAAAAACGTCGTTGCGTGCTGGAACTCTAATAGCGGTGAGGTTGAGAACGGATCAATCAGAAATAACTTCTCATATTTAGCTGGAAGGATCGGGCTTGTGCATATAAACGAGTTATATAACTCATATCCCTGGCGCGAACTTTTCCAACTGCTTCATCAATCCGTTTATAAAGGCTTTACGCTTGCAGAGATCGCAGGTAGTCCTGACCCTGAAAGAGTGATGAGATATTATAAATTAGCATGGGATTTATTAACTGCTGGGCTTGTCTAAACTTTAATTAGTTTACAAAATCCATCTAAATTTCCTTAGAGACCCTTCCCTTCGTTCAGGGTGACATATAAATATCATTCGTATAAATGTTATTTGGACATATAAATGTCATTTGGACATATAAATGTCATTTTGAGCGAATAGAGAAATCTTAATTTTATTAAAAAGAGACCTATAAATTTAACCGCAAATTGAAGGCTAATTATGAAAGAATTAGAAGATGCCTTTGGGCGAGCTTTATATGATTGTTTTCTTGGCAAAAGTGACTGTGAAATCATCATAGAACGCGATGACGGCTATATAGACCTTGATATAAACACAGGCAAATATTTTGCTGAGTCAGAAGATTGGGAGCCATACTATCGTGAGGCAATGAAACATGCGAAAGGGCGTATTCTGGACATAGGTTGCGGAGCGGGAAGACATTCGCTTTATCTTCAAGATATGGGATTTGAGGTTGTCGGAATAGATATTTCTCCAAAAGCCATAGAGACATGTAAAGCGAGGGGATTATTAGATGCAAGGGTGATGTCCATAAACGATATAAATGATAAACTTGGGCAATTTGACACAATATTGATGTTAGGCAACAACTTCGGATTGTTTGGAAGTTATAAAGGTGCTAAATCATTGCTAAAAAAATTCCATTCTATCACAAATAATCATGCCAGAATAATAGCAGAGACGAACGATATATATCAAACTAATAATCCATTCCATCTTGAATATCACGAGCTCAACAGAAGACGTAACAGAATGCCCGGTCAATTACGCATCCGTGCAAGATACAAAAAATATGCTACTCCTTGGTTCAATTATCTTATGGTCTCTAAATCAGAGATTGAGGAGATAGTCAAAGGGACAGGCTGGAAAATTGATCATTTCATTGATTCGGATTCATCAAACTACATAGCTATAATTGAAAAAGGGTTCTAAAAATAAGTCGGTTAAAGGTTAAGAATTAGAGAATTGAAAATGTAACTCTTAACCTTTAACCCCCAATCTTTCAATCTGCTGCTTTGGATTTTTCATTCTCTTCTTTTCCTTCTGCTTTCCAGACATCACGAGTCCATATATCCTTTTTCCCATAGCTTGCCCAAGCGATGTCTGCTAATCTTCCATATTCAGCGGAATATTTATCCAAATAGTCAGCCATTTCTGTTATTATAGTTTCAGCACCTTCATGTGTCGGGTGTGCGTTATTCAGAGTGACAGCTTC
>DTPJ01000266.1 GCA_011334435.1 Candidatus Poribacteria bacterium
CAGTTATTTGAACACCGTTCCTTCCATTTCCATCGTAATCTTTATCTGCCCATTTCATACCTAATTCTCCGCCCGGATAATCATAAGTGCTGGCTTTATCTGTCACTGCGTAATCACCATCGCCTTCTATCCAATCGTGAGCGATAGTTGAGATTTTCATATCAGTAAGCGTATGTGGTGAACTAACCGTGCCAGTAATTGATGAACAATAAACTTTAAGGATCGCACTATCAGCTTTACTGCCTTTGAGATTTGTCATATCAAACTTGAAAACTACGATGCCCTGCCAGCCTTTCACTCTTAAATTTGCCCTTGCACCACAATTTGTGTTATGTTCTGATGAATGTCCAGAAAACATCGTATCCGCTATACACAAACATTTAATTTCTTGTGAACTGAAAGCTATCGGAGTAAAAAGCATAGCAATTGATAAAATTGTGATCACTGTCATAAGTAATTGAAGAAACAAAAAACGAGTAAACATAAGCCTATCCCCCTTTAGTTATTTTTATAAGTGCTTTATTGTGATAAAAGTATAATCAATCAAAAAGAGTATGTCAACATTTTTCACTTAATTCTCAGACATAAGTTCGGACAGCTTATTATACTATTTCTTTAGGTTAATTGGATTCTTGCTTGTTCTCAGAGAAAAATATTATCCCTATTATCTATTGGATAATAATTCGTTGAGCTTTCTGGTATATCTTTCTTTATGAGTAGGACTTAATTTGATCGCGGTCTGATAATTGGATATGGCTTCTTCTTTCATTCCTTTTGATTGATACATCTGTGCTAAATTATAATATGCTTCTGAAGCCTGAGGGTCTATGGCAATCGCCTTTTGTAGATATTCTATCGCAGAATCAGTCTTCCCTTCTTTGTGCAGACTTATTGCAATACCTTCATAAGCAGGCACGAAAGCTGAATCTACATTGATAGCTTTATCGTAATATTTCCTCGCTTCTATCGGCATATCCTTGAAATCATAGGCGACGCCGAGATGATACCAAAAAGACGCCCTTGATGTTACCCTTTTCTCGTCAAAATTGGTCATCTCTGGAAATTCGTTTATCTTGAACTGTGACATCAACTTCCAATTGGGCAGAGAAGTGTCTTGATATATGCTTTTAGGGACGGAAAATTCTAAAATAGGACGATTGTCACTGTTGATCTTTGCCCCAGAGGTAAATTTGGCAACCGCACCTTCATCAAGTAGATAGCTGGACAATATCGCTAACGGTTCTCTTATACTTAGCCCCTGCATATCCCTATTGACGCCCTGTATATTATAGTTTTTCGCAAGCTGAAGATAGTCAATGACAAGTTCGTTAAAGCTACCGATCATAAGAATATCACCGATAGTGCTAAACCATACCGTTGTATGTGGAAATACCGACCTGAATGTATTTATTACCGTTTTAACATCCTGCGGAGACATATAATAAATATGTGACCATTGGCATATATAACCGTTTGGGTTTAGATGTTGTCTGCATATCTGATAAAAATCCTTTGAGAAAAGATTAGCAATGCCCGCTAACCAGATATTAGAAGGCTCTGATATGATCACATCATATTTGCGGTTTGTAAAATTAAGAAAGTTTCGTCCATCATTTACTATCATATTGACGCGAGGATCGTCCAAGACATTTCTGTTGACCTTCTCAAAAAATTTTGCTGCGGAAACGACAGCAGGTTCTATCTCTACGCAATCTATCCTCTCAACTTCATGTTGTGCAACAGCACTGAGAGTAACTCCACTTCCAAGACCGATTACCAAAGCTGATTTCGGCTCTCTGCTCAGTAAAAGTGGCAAATGACCAAGCAATAACTGAGTATACATATCGCCAGTGTTTGACGCATCAACCTTGCCATCAACGGTTAAAACAATAGTCCCGCTTTCCCGTTCTTTTACAGCTATTGTTGAGTCTGTCCCCTCTTTGTAAAAAAGCAATTTCTCGTTTGCACCTTTAAGGTTCAGTTTTCGCTCTTCTTTTTTAAGTTTAGCATACATCGGTGCATAAGCAGCAGAACCACTGCTCATAACCATTTCGTCCCAAGATGGTATAGCGATAACGATCATAATGCCAACTATTGCACCCGCAGATGACATAACCGCTCTATAAGCAAATTTAGGAATTTGATTGGCAATGATAACAATACAACCTGCAAGGATATTAAAAAGTCCAGCAATAATTATGCTATGCTGTATGCCTATTGTCGGGATAAGTATAAATCCTGCCATGAACGATCCTAATATATTGCCTAATGTGTTGACAGAATACACTGTCCCAACCTTTCTTCCAAGCTCGTTATAGTCTTTGGTGACTATCTGTGTAACCATTGGGAAGAGAGAGCCAAGCAAGATCGTCGGAAGAATCATCATAAGGAAGCAAACAGCAAATCTTATCAATTCAAGGACTGTATAGCTACTTATCCGCAGTCCAAGAAACATATAATCCCTTACAAAATGTGCGAAAAGGTCAACAAAATAATTTGGCATTGATTGGAACAATGGGAGTAAAAGGATAGCTGATAAACCTATTAGAAGTTCAACTATGGCAAACCAAAGAAGATTTGCGGTTTTCCTTTTATTTATTATACTGAAAATAAAGCTTCCAATAGCTATTCCGATCAAAAATGTCGCTAACATGATACTGAAAGCGTAAGTTGAACTTCCAATTATCATAACAAGCGTCCTTGCCCATGCGACCTCATATACCATAGCAGAAAAACCTGATAAGCCTAAGGCAACCATCAAAACTGTTAAAGTAACTTGTTGACGTCTTGGTAGTTTATCATTATTGGTTATTATGTCTTTTACAGGTTTTTGTTTTATCTTCTTTTTTGCACGATCAGGCTTTCGTTGTTCAATGACAGGTTTATAGAGTTTATAGGCTACTAATAGGCAAGCAATCGCGGCGAAGATATTGCCAGCAACCGCTATGCTTATAGAGTTGCTAATGCCGAGATATGCGATCATAAAGAAGCCAGAGAGGATTGTTCCAACAAATGCTCCAAATGTATTAACGGAATAAACTCGTCCAACGCCATGACCGAAACTTTCCCCTTGTCCCACATAAAATCTGCTAAATACAGGCAGAGTTGCCCCCATAAGCGTTGTCGGAACTAAAAGCACAATGAAGCATAAGATAAATCGTATCAGGCTTAATGGATAAAATGATAACTCAAAAGCCCGTTGAATAGGTATATAGATATGTCCTAAAATTTTTATAATAAAAGGTATCAAAAAGCAATAAATACCTATTCCTATTTCCAAATAAGCGTAAGATTTTAAGGCATTTTTTAATTTATCAACGTATTTTGTAGATAGATAACTTCCAAGTGCTAATCCCGCCATATATGCGGTCAGAACCGTTGAATTAGCAAATGTTGTATTGCCAAAGACAAAACCTAAAAGCCTTGTCCATATAACCTCATATATAAGCCCACTGATCCCAGATATGAAAAAACAGATGAGAACAACCTCTCTGATCCAGTTTTTGTTATTCTGCTCCATAGCTAAATCCAGACTTTTGCTATCCTATACATAGCCATATCACTTCTTCGTCAGATGTCATACCATGGCTGACAGTTGAAGGACATATTATCAGATCATTGTCCTCAACTTCTGTTATAACTCCGCCAATATTCACCTTAGCCTTGCCCTTAATTATAAACCATATCTCATCGCCTTCGTGTTCGTGAGGTCCGAATGGGTTATCAGGAGTAACTTTGCGATATGCTATATGTTTAAGTATGTTCTGACGATCTTTTATCGGATAACCGACGGAACCATCTTGTCTTTTCTCAACATTTTTAAATTTTATTACCATTAGGAAATTCTCCTTATTAAGACATTAAAACTTCCATTACCCTTTCAGGATAATTGCTGTATATAGCATCTACGCCCATTTCAATTAGTCTTCTTATATCATCTTCTTTGTCAACAGTCCATGTCCAAACGGATAATCCCCTCAAATGAGCTTTATAAATCAATTCATCGGTGACAAATTTATAGCTTACATTAAGCACAGAAAACCGTCCCTTGCATGCACGTCTTATGTATTCATTTATAAAGTCAGTTTTATCGTCCTTTTTCGCCAAATAATCAAGTTCGGAATCGGTATTTAATAAGACTGATATATTTTCGTCTATTTGCCAAATCGCCTTTGCCTGAGATTCAACGCAACCGCAGATGACAACGCTATCTACCATATCTGCATTATGAATTGCTTTAATCATCTCTGGAATTGCGGATTCTTCTTTAAGATCAATGGATAAATAGACTTTGCCTTTCGCATAATCCAATGCTTCCATAAGTGACGGTATTTTTTCTCCTTTGTATTTCTTATCTTTCCACGAGCCAGCGTCAAGTTTTCTTATCTGATCGTAACTCATTTCGGAGACAAGCCCTTTTCCATCAGTTGTATCGTCAACAGTGTCATTATGTATCAATACTGGAATTCGGTCTTTTGTCAGCCTAACATCAATTTCAATCATATCTACGCCGATGTCAATCGCCTGACGTATAGCTTCCATTGTATTTGCTGGTGCGTTGCCAGAGTTACCTCTATGACCTATAACCAAAGGTTTTTTGCTTTTTATCATTTTCCCTCCAAAGTTTGATTTAGACTTCCATCTTTTTTATATTCAATTTATCAAGATTTATCTCGCCGACTTGCAAAGCATTTGCTAACGCAATGTGCCTAACGTCTTTTGGATTTAGTGATCTACCATTCCAACTTGACAAACTTAAAGTATATGAATCAACTGCGACCTGATCAGTTCCAACAATTATAGTCTCTGGATTAACAGTCATACCCGGACCTGTGGGACCTTTTGTAGCCAAAGCCCTTGTCGCATCCATCACGATAAGGTTAGGCTTTATAAAAGTGCATAAATCCGCTATACATTGATGGAGATCAACGCTTTGATGGAAATAGTTCCTATCCCATATTAACCCCATCAGATTTTTCATACTAAAACTTACCATCGTCGCTGAATGAGACTTTGCAACTGGCATATTGATAAACACATTTGCCCGAAGTAGCAGTTTATTGACGCTTGTTTTTTCAAGAATTTTTGCCTTATCAAGCTTAACCTCAACATAGTCCCTTTGTTCAGTTGCCATAATGGCTCTGACCTTATCTGATCCAATTTTCCCTATTTCAGATGCGATCCCTGTCCTTTGAAGGCATTGTTCAGGGCGATCCATTGGATTATCTACAACTAAGATAGATTTTGCCCCAGCGGAAAGACAAAGTTTTACAACGCTTGCAACAACTATTGGGCTCGTAGTGCTTCCCCAATCTGGCGGATTTGGAAAAGCCATATTTGGCTTAATTACAACTACATCGCCAGATTTAACGAATTTGCCTATCCCGCCAATCGCTTCCATTGCGGTCAGAACAGCTTTTTCTGCGGTTTTTGATTTTATAACCACTAAATCAGGATTTTTTTCTGACTCCTCTGGTCGTAACTCTTTCAACTGAACTGACGAAAATGCACTCATAGCTAATGCAATATTAGCTGACGATTTCAAAAATTCCCGTCTTGATAATTTATTGTCCATTATAGATCACCTGATTTTTTGGGAAATATGAGAAGCGAACAGTTTAGCAATATTAAGTGCGGAATCTGTTTTCTGTTGGATATATACTTGCACAAAGAAGTTTTTCTGATAAAACTCTATGATATAGCTTGCCAAAGCACTTTGGTCTATTCTGGCTTCTTTTCCTGCTCCGCTCCAAGGGATAGTTATTCCAGTAGAAGTTTTATCATAAACTATTTTTGCGTTTGCCTCGCTCCCTTGATCATATATCCTGACTGTGACGCTTGCCCCACTAACTCCGCTTATTGAGCTGATGTATTCCTGAAATGCACCTGATACAAACCCATTATCAATAAAGACTTGCGCCCCGCCGTCAATTATAGCATAAAGGCTTTCGTAATCGTCTGCTTCTAAATAAGCACCAAGTGCAGTCCATCCGCTTATCTCGTCATCTGTTGGAAGCAAGGCTATTGGAGAAAGTATGCTATTATTGTTATTATTGGCATTTTCATCTGAACAGCCATATATCATCAGAACAGCGATAACACAATAAATTATTGTTAGGGACTTATTTAACATTCAGATCACCTTCTTTTTAAGCAAAAGCTATTTATAATTTCCTTGAACCCCATGTTGTTATCTTTTTCCCTGATGAGATGACGGAAAACTCTTTTTGAACGTCAACATTCTCAACGATAATATTATTTGGATCATTTGTTCCAAGTCCTAACTTATTTGCGGTAGTGATATGTGCAGGCAGAGGAAATCCCTGTCCATTTTTAAGCCTTTCATCTCTTAAAATCGTCCAACCGATATAATCCAATGCTACGGGGTCTTGCCCAAAGATCACGCTATTATATGCGAATTGTGGAGGAGCAATAGGTCCACCTCTGAATATACCTAAAAGGGCATCAAGAACTATTATACGCGTCTTTTCTTTTATCTCAGGGACATCGTTTAATTGTGCTATATACGGGTCACATTGTCCGCCGTGCAATGCGCCGGGATTGTCAACCGATCCATAATGATTTTTCATACTGAGAGTTATACCAGAAGTGCCATGATCTTTTAATACAGGGGCGTTTATAAGATGAGTGGTATTCATCAAGATTTTACTTAATCTGACATTTTGATTTGATAATCTGACCTGCTTGTCATATCCCCAACCCTTTTCATTTGTTCCAAAACAACGAACGCCTGTTTCGCCTGTATTATATCTGTATCCTGCATTTGCAAGTTCATGATTGGTTCTATCCCATATTATAATGTTATTTTCAGTAACGCCTGCGGAAATTAATCCTGTAACGATGGCGTCAACTAATTCAGGATGAGTTGAGAGCGAACTGTTTATACAATTAACCTTTATAGTTACAATATCATTTGGAGATAGAGAAGGCAAAATGCTTGCCCAAGCAGATGCAACTGTATTTTGACCGGTATATTGCATTATGCCAGTATCAACGATCTTTTTCACAATCTCTGCGTTGACCCTAACACCTGTTGTTGCCTCTGGATGATTTGCAATAACGATTTTACTACCTTCCTGTGCAAAGATGTTTCGTCCAGTTCTGCTGATCAAAGAAGCGGAAACAGCGATCCCTAAACCTGCAAGAGAAGCGGATTTTATAAATTCTCGTCTGTCAATTTTTCTTTCTTTCATTGTGTTTGCCACTTTTTCCTTTCAAATATATAGACTGCAAGTAAATATGCAATCAACTTGTTTGGTAAATATAATAAGAGATGCGAAAGATAATTTCAATAGTTATCTGTTAAATTTATAACATTGTTATAGCGGTCAAATAATCCCGAATTTCAATTTTAAATGGAAGGATTCATTGTGGCATGCTTCTATGATAACAAGTAAGCCTCTTTCCATACAGAGATTAAATAAATTGAAATCTCTATATGGATTCCTGCTCCTTGTTTTTACACAGACAAGTTTTGCAGGAATGGAGAAATATTAAGTTTATCTTTTGCAGGAAAAACACCATTCCTGCGAAACCTGTCATTACAAAGAATATTTTTTAACTTTATTTTTTTATTCTTCCCCAAGTCGTCGCCAAGCTACCATTAGGATCAACTGCGATTTTGGGTTTTGCAATCAGATCATCCTCTACATACTTGCCTTCATAGACTCTAAAATGTGCAAACCAGACTTTACCCTTTACTTTATTAAACTGGATATGAATGACAACCAATGGTGGACTGCCCATAGTCATCGTTGGCGAGAAATGATACT
The DNA here is from genome assembly GCA_011334435.1 of Candidatus Poribacteria bacterium. GTDB lineage: Bacteria > Poribacteria > DTPJ01 > DTPJ01 > DTPJ01 > DTPJ01. The sequence goes on from DTPJ01000266.1 coordinate 7,794, forward strand.
CAGTTAGTTCTTTATCGGTTATATTAAAAGACTGGAAAGGACCTACCCATGTATCAAGTTGCTCAAATTTCACCCCAATTGGTCTTATAGCATCTGCCTTTGCCCAGAAAGAGCAGGTATACATCTTCCCGTTTTCTACACTAAATGAGGGGGAATGAATTTCTGGCTCCCAATCATTCGCACCAACATTGATTATCTCCGCAAGGACGACGTTTCCAACAGGAAATTTTTCCTTTTTATCTACTCCAAATGGATTCCCTAATCCGAGTGACCAGCCCGTTGTGCCATTCTCAAAATCCGGGTTGGACACCAGATTTTGAATTTCTTTAGCATAAGAGCCATCAGAAAAAGATAATGATAACATAGATATCAAAGCCAAAAATAATAGTATTTTAACACTTTTAACCATTTCTATAATAACCTCCTTAACTTGTGGAGTGAGAAGACATTAGCTTCTCCACTCCATGTTTGAACATTATAATTTATTTACTTTTAATCTCTCCCCATTTTGACGCTAATTTACTGGCAGGAGAAACAGGGGAGAGTGCTTCTGGGACGTATTGCCCTTCATATACACGGAAATGGCTGAACCAAACATCATCAACCGAACCCTCAAATTGTATATGGATAACTGAATTCGGCGGGCTTTGGAAATCCGATACTAACGTAAGATAATATACCTTCCATTGATCGTTTAAGGTAATTGTGCCACTGGGTCCTCCCCACTTATCAAGTTGTTCAAACTTCACCATGAGATTTCTTTTCTTTCCGGGTTCTGTTTTCGCCCAGAAGTCAACTGTGTAGGTTTTATTCAGATTCAATGGAAAATCGGGCGAATGTATCTCTGGTTCCCATGGGTTAGCACCTAATTTATCCACCTTAACATATATAGCGTTACCTACGATCCCTTTCTCTTTTTTATCAATTGTCAATGATCCATAA
>DTPJ01000036.1 GCA_011334435.1 Candidatus Poribacteria bacterium
AGAAAAATAACCTGTAAATATCTAATAAAATTAACTTTGGAAAGGATTAACGGGTATCTCAACAGGAAACATAATACCAGAAATAAACGAGATTGTCAATTTCTTTGCATCAGGGGAAATTACCTTTATGATTGACAATTGAACGATTGTAATATAACATATATCCATAACAAATAAAAACAAGTTTTTATGATAAAAAATGGAGGGTTAAAGTGGAAAAAATGAAAATTGGCATCATCGGATGCGGTAGTATTAGCGGAGCATATTTCGGAGGCGCACAAAAGACTGACATTCTGGAGATCAAATCTTGTGCTGACATCAGGATGGAAGCTGCTAAATCAGCCGCAGAAAGATATGGCTGTCAAGCGGTCTCTGTTGATGAACTCTTAGCTGATCCAGAAATTGAGCTTGTCGTTAATCTCACCATTCCGAAAGCACATGTTGAGGTTGGCTTAAAGGCATTGTCCGCAGGCAAGCATGTATATAGCGAAAAACCTATGGGTGTAAGCACAGAAGAAGCATATAAACTCGTTGAACTTGCTGAAAAGAAAGGTCTGCGAATTGGATGCGCTCCTGATACTTTTTTAGGGGCTGGCGGACAAACTGCACGTAAAACGTTAGACGAAGGTGCAATAGGAAGACCCATTGCTGGAACCGCATTTATGTGTGGACATGGACACGAAAGCTGGCATCCTAACCCATCATTTTATTATGACATCGGCGGAGGACCAATGCTTGATATGGGACCTTATTATGTCACTGCATTAGTCAATCTCCTTGGACCTGCAAAACGAGTCGCGGGGATCACTACAAAAGCTTTTGACGAAAGGATCGCATCAAGCAAAGGCAATGAAGGTCTGCGGATACCTGTGAAAGTGAATACTCATCTTGCAGGAACGATAGAATTTGTCAACGGTGCTATCATCACAATGATTATGAGCTTTGATATATGGCGACATAGCTTGCCGTGTATAGAGATTTATGGCACAGATGGTTCAATGAAAGTCCCTGATCCTAACGGTTTTGGTGGACCTGTGATGGTTGCGAAACCAGGGAGCAATTGGACAGAAGTCCCATTAGCATTCCCAAATAATGCTCGCATGATCGGAGTTATAGATATGGTAAGTGCTATCCGTTCAGGGCGAAAGCATCGCGTCAATGGCGATCTCGCTTATCATGTCCTTGAAATTATGACCGCATTTGATAAATCCTCGCAATCAGGTCAATATACAGAGATAAAGACTAAAATTGAAAGACCAGTTCCATTCCCAACAGGTTTAGACGAATGGAAGGTTGATCCATAAGAGGTTTTAATATGAAATATGTTTTCGGTCCTGTGCCTTCGCGAAGGCTTGGAATGTCGCTTGGCGTTGATATTGTCCCTTTCAAGACATGTAGCTTTGATTGTGTCTATTGCCAACTTGGCTTAACTATCAAGAAAACTACTGAAAGGGCAGATTTTGTGCCTATTGACGATGTATTAGCAGAGATCAAGGAAGTTATAGAAAGCGGTAAAAATGTTGATTTCATAACTTTTTCTGGGTCTGGCGAACCGACATTAAACTCAAAATTAGGCGAGATGATCAGAAAAGTAAAAGCTTTTACTGATATACCCGTCGCTGTGATAACTAATGGCTCTCTGCTTTATAGAAAAGACGTCAGAGATGACCTGATCTCTGCTGATCTCGTCGTGCCTTCACTTGATGCAATATCTAACAATACACTTGACAAGGTCAATCGCCCTTGTAATGATCTGAATATAGATATGATCATTGATGGCTTACGTGAATTTGCCAAAGACTATAAAGGCAAACTATGGCTTGAGATTTTGATCGTCAAGGGGATAAATGATAACCTTGATGAATTGAAGCAAATGGCTGATATGATCCGTGATCTCAGGATAGATAAAATTCAACTAAACACGGTTGTGAGACCACCTGCTGAAAATTTTGCATTGCCTTTGACTAATGAAGAGATGGATCAGATCGCAAGCCTTTTTGATGATCGTGTTGAGATAATAGCAGATTTTGACAGATCACCAAAAAATTTATCTCAAAATGATAAGTCCATAGAAGATCGCATAGTTGATCTTGTCAAAAGGAGACCTTGCACTATTGATGACATATCAAACTCCATAGGTTTGCATAAAATTGAAGCTATAAAACATATAGAACATCTCTTAAAAGCAGGTCGTGTGAGTCAAACAACCCTTAATAACAAAACATATTATAAGTAATGTTTTTGGAGGCGCTGAATGAAGGAAATTCCTAACATTCCCATCAGTAATTCAGAATGTGTTTTGATCTTTCCATTCCATCATCGTTTTGACGAATTAAAACAAGCAGAAAAGGCTGATAATTGGAAAACGTGGCTTATTAGACTTAATTCAAGCGAAAAAAAAGATATTAATGACGCCACATCATATTTTCAGCCATCTATCAGAAAAACATTGTTCCCTGAGATGAGTCCGCCGATAAAGCCTCAAAGCACACGACATCTGACATTTATGCTTGGAAGCGAACCTTTTTCCTGTGATTTTACTTTGCAATTTCTCAAAAAAGATGTTGGATACATAGAGGGTATATTTAACGCTCATATTTCATTCATTGACGCCTATATTTTTGATGATAAAACAGGGTTGTTGGCGATAAACATAAATCCTCAATGCGATTCTCTTCATCAACTCGTTGACTTTTTACGAGTAATAAGAATGCTTCTGCCCACTTATAATGGGATTGAGCCTCCACATCTCAATTTGTCTGTATTCCCCAATAGCAAAAAGATTGACTCCATGAATGATTTCATTAACTTTTTGCTTGAGAATATAATCATGATTAATTTTGGGGATGAGGATGGAAGAGTTGAAAATAAACAAGTTTATCCTCCTATAAGCAAAGAGGAAATGGAAAGATGTTACACGTTTACTTACGCTCAAATATCAGAAGATGAAAACATCAGTAAAACAGATATTGCGGGATTAGAAATGAGAGACCTATGGCTTTATGAGATTGGAACGATGACCCCAATTGGAAGTGAGGATATACTTAATGATGAATATGTCAGCAGAGTTGTCAAAGAGTATCGCATAGCTATATGGGAATCTTGTCAAGGAATTGCGTTGAATAACAATGTCGCCTTTTTGGAGTTTAGCGATAGCCCACAAATTAATAAAACTTTTTTTCACACTATCACAAGGGATTATTTTTTCCTTTATATTTTTTGTCTTTGTCAGAAAATAAAGCTATTAAAGTTACAGGATAATCTCATTAACTTTGATCAAAATGTTTATGAAATTAGTAACAGAATACAGGATTTATTAGGTCAAAAGGTGAAATTCCAAAATCGCTTTTGGCTCGCTGATGTCACAAAAAACCATATCAGAGAGGAGATATACAAGAAATATCAGTATGGACTTGGGACAAATTTATTATATGAATACATTAGCAACAAGATAGACGATCTATATAAATACCATTGCACAATTGCTAATGGAGACCAAATAAACCAAACTTTAAAATTAAATAGGGTTATCAAGATTATATCAGCAGTTTTAGGAATCCCACTTATACTCATTAGCTTTCTTAACATAAACATCAGAGATTACACTAACAAGGAAGGATTATCGCTTGGATCGGCATTCGCTTTGCTTTTAGGATTTATCATATTAGGCGTTGGAATAGCTCTTTTGATCAATTGGAGGGATAATAAAAAGACAAAGTCAGGATAAATTTCCAATTAAGCCTTTTACTTGATAAATTCGTTTTTATTTGATATAAGTAATGGCGATCATTTAGGGAAATTTTATATTACAGTTTTTAAGATTGTTTTGCTTATAAATCGCAAATAAAACCATTAACAAGGGGGATGTCTATTGAAAAAAATTGTAATAGTATTTGTTATTATCTTTCTATTTTCTTGTCAAGCAAAAAATCAAAAACAAATAAACATAGCTATAATAGGTAAAGCAGATGATTCTTATTGGAATGATGTCAAATTAGGTGCTGAATCTGCTGGCAAAAAACTTGATGTAAATGTCAAATTTTATGTCCCGTCAAAAGAGGACCCCGCTTGGCAGATAAGAAAACTTCAAGAGGTCATTTCTAAATCTATTGACGGTGTAGCAATAGGGGCATCTGATCCAAAGACTATTGAACCGATTATGGTTAATATCGTCCAATCTAATATTCCCTGTATCGCCTTGGATAAAGACGTAGCAAAAGGAAGGCATGCTTATATAGGCACTGGAAATTACTTTGCAGGTCAACAAGCTGGCGAATCAATGGCTGAAATTCTGGAATACAGGGGGAATATCGCCATAATAACTGATCCATCTGTCCCTGATTATGTCCAAAGAGTTCAAGGATTCAAGGATATTATAAACGAGCATGAGAAAATAAATGTTGTTTCCGTTGTAGACGTCAATACAGATAACATTGAGTCTTTATTTTCCGCGGATAACGTTTCTCCTATTAAAGGCATTTTTTGTGTATCCGATGAAATAGGTATTGCAACTGCTAAGGCAATAAAAAAAGCTAATAAAATAGGTCAAATAAAGGTCGTAAGTATAGGAGAATCTTCCGAAATAATTAACACAGTTAAGGAGAACATTATTCAAATTGCAATATCAAGGAGACCTTACAGATTAGGGTATTCATCAGTCTTAATTTTACACAATATGATAAAAGCTGGTATAAATAACACTCTTGCTATCTTGCCGAAGTCGGAAATAATTGATCCCGGTGTTGTTATTGTTACTCCTTCAAATATTGACGAGTATAGGGAGCAATTATTAAGGTTAGGCGTCAAGCCGAGGTTTTAGTAACCATGAAAATATTAATCTCACTTCCAATTTTTCTTTTTATACAATTAAATTCTTTTGCTGGCGAATTAGTTATTAATGAAGTATTCTATGACCCTGGAACTACTGGTTTGGGCTGTTTTGTTGAACTATATGGAAAACCAAATCTAAAATTAGATGGATATAAACTGGTTGGAATTAATGGCAATGGAGGTGCAGAATATAATATCATTGATCTTTCTGGCTATAAGGTTAAACCAAATGGTTTTTTTGTCGTGGCACAAAATAAATCTGTCCCAAACGCCGACTTAGTTAATGCAAAAGCAGATTATCAAAATGGACCTGACAGCATTCAATTACATGATAAAGAAGGAAAAATAGATGCGGTAGGTTACGGCGATTTCTCAAACGCAGTATTCGCAGGAGAAAAAGAGCCAACCCTTGATGTTATAGGATATAGTATCGGAAGAAGACCAGACGGATTTGATACAAATGATAACAGCCTTGATTTCGTCGGACTTGCTGTCCCTTCGCCTGGAAGACCTAACATGCCAGCTATGGCAGAAGTGAATAGAAAAGGAAAATTAACCCAAACTTGGGCATACATAAAGCAAAATTAGTAACGAGTAATGAGTAACGAGTAACGGGGAATAGGGAAATGTAAGAGTTATTATCTTTATAGGAGCAAAATATGCGATTAAGAGTCATTTTATTATCAATTTTCATCTCGTTTCTTATATTCAATAATAATACTTTATCTGATACAGGGACATCTTTTGAATTTCAGCCTGTCAAGTCAATAACTGACTTTAAAAAACCTATCAATACAATCGCTTTTAGCCCTGATAACAGCCTAATAGTTGCAGGGGCAAATGATGGGAGCATCAAGATATGGGAAGTCAACTCTGGCAAACAGATAAAAGCTATAATGAAACACCCAGACGCCATTCTTTCAGAAGCATTTAGCCCTAATGGAAACCTCATCGCTGTTGGATTAGATTCTGGATTAGTTGCCCTCTGGGACATAAACTATAAAGAACGGATAAGGACATTAAAAGGTCATCAGGGAAAGATATATTCTCTTAGATTCAATAAAGATGGGTCACTTCTCGCAAGTGGGTCTGATGACAAGACCATTCGTATATGGGATATGAAATCTGGCGATGAGACAAAAACATTAAAAGGTCATTTTGGAGCGATTAACTCCATATCATTCTCTCCTGACGGCAAACTCTTAGCTTCTGGCTCTTCTGATGGCAATATAAAGATATGGGACGTTAGCACAGGTAACGAGGTTATAAGGATAAAGCCGTCTATTGATGCGGGGGTGAACTCCATAGCTTTTAGCCCTGATGGAAAATTAATCGCTTCGGGATTGAATAACGGAACTGTGAATCTATGGGATATAGAGTCAAATAAAGAGAAGATGAACTTTGTCGGACAAAAAGCAACAATTGGATTAGATGATTGTTTAGCGATAAGCCCTGATGGAAGATTGCTTGTATCTATTGCAACTGACGGCAATATGGTAATATGGGAAATCCAGTCTGGCAACATAGTTAGTCAACAAAAACCAAATAAAAGCGGAACTAACTCAGTAATTTTCACTTCTGACGGCAAAATGCTTGCGACTGCGGGAAATGATGGCACAATTAATATGTGGAAAATACGAGTCACAGAAACGTTGAAAGCTAAGCTTAATGTTGCTTATGATGGCTGGTATAGAGGCATTATCAAATTAGAAGCAGAATTAGTAGGGAAAGCAGATAAAGTCTCTTTTCAATATAGCTTAGATGGGACAAAATGGAACGATATAGTGGTAATTAACGAGCCACCATATAACGCTGATTGGGATACCAGAAAATCGTTTCAAGGCGTTGCAAAAAATGCTCAGATAAGGGTCTTTGCAGAAAGACAACCAAGTTTATCAGCGATAGATATAAACAAAGGCAGTATATCAGTTGACAACGATCCACCTAAGACAAGCCACGATTACGACGGAAAATGGAAGACATCGGATTTTAATATAAACCTTTCTGCATCAGACGGCGATGGTATAGGTGTATCGGGAATATATTATAGGATCAACTACGGGGCTAAAAAAGATTTAAGACGTGATGGACAGCCTAAAATTACAGAACAAGGAAAAAATATCCTTGAATATTGGTCAGTTGATAGATTAGATAACGAGGAAGAGCATCAAGTATTGAACGATATTTTGCTTGATAAAACACCGCCAACCTTTTCTGATTGGTATAAAGAACCGCAAGTGCTGTCAAAGGATTATTCAGGTAAATTCAGGCTATATGTAAAAGTGTCAGATGAAATAAGCGGTCTTGAAGGAAAAATACCGCAAATAGACTATCACATAGGCACGGAGACGAATTATGATGGATATGAAAACATGATAAAATCAGATGATCTTTGGTATTTTGATATACCTGAACCAGCGGGCGGATGGAGCAAATATATAAACAAATCGCTTTACTATAAAGTGAGATGTCAGGATGTTGCGGGAAACATTGGCGAAAGCCCTGAACAGCAGGAATTGATAGGCAGTAACAAAGTTCCACCGATCGTTAAAATATCAAATACTTTCAGAAATTGGGAAGGCGGTATTATTAAGCTCAGTGCCGATGCCTCTGATGGCGATGGAAATATAACGAAGGTCTGGTTTGAATATTCGCTTGATGGGGTTAGATGGAATCCTATCAGAGCATTACAACAGCCTCCATATACAATTGATTGGAACACAAAATCCGTGTTCAGTGATATTGTCAAAAATATCAAAATTCAAGCTAATGCAGTTGATAACGATAATTTGATGGCAAAAGATACATCACCTGCATTTAATATTGATAACCAGACACCAAGCACAAGCCATGATTACGATGGACTTTGGAGAAAATCTGATTTTGTCGTTAATCTCAGTGCAAATGACGGAAACGGAAGCGGAATATCAGTGATTAAATATAAAATAAATGGCGGATATGAAAGGACTGTCCAATCTGATGGTCAGCCAAAATTTGATGAGCAAGGAGAAAATAGCTTGGAATATTGGGCTATTGATAACGTTGGTAACGAAGAACAACATAAAGCATTATCAGGGATAAAACTTGACAGATTAGCACCAATAGTGGAAAGCATAAGTGCTAAGAAGACAGGGAATAAAATCAATATTGAAGCAAAAATAACTGATAAATTCAGCGGAATTAGCGGTTCTCCTCAAATTGATTACCGAATAGGTTCAGAAGGGCAATTCTCTGGCTATAAGGATATGATCAAAGACGATAAGGGGATTTGGAAATATGTCGGTGAACTTGATAATGAAGACATTGTTGGAAAAGATTTATCTTGCAAGATCAGTGCAAAAGATTTGGCTGGTAATCTTAGCATAAAAACTCTTGAAACTAAGATATTAGCTGATATTGCGTCATCGGTTGTCACAGAAACCAAGACAGAAGGTCAAACAGAGATTCAAGCAAAAGCGACACCTGAGGCACAACCAGAAGAAAAGCAAACTAAATCATCAGAGGTTATCACTGAAAGGACAACCGATACGATAATCATACCGAAAATACAAAAGGAAAAAAGCTCCATAGATTGGACTATAAAATTGCCAAATATAAGTAAAGTTGGAGATAAAATTGACTTATCAGGACAGCTTTCTGCAAAGATTAGGGATTCTGAGCCGATAAAAATAACGATAATATCACCTGACGAAAAAGTCTATGTATCACAGACTTATACTGATACGAAAGGAAAATTTGAATTCAGTGTCCTTTTGGATACAGCAGGTCAATGGAAGGCTTTGACAAACTGGGACGGCAACGAAAAATATCAGCCCGCTACAAGTGAGATTTTGAAGATCAATGTTAAGTCTAATGATGAACCCGAGACAAAACAAGAGAAGGAAA
>DTPJ01000432.1 GCA_011334435.1 Candidatus Poribacteria bacterium
AAGTTGTAGAGATTATGCCGCTGACTTCATATGTTGACTTTCATATTTTTCCTCAAACTCTTCTGGACTTATATATCCAAGCCGCGAATGAACATAATGCTTAATGAAAGATTCCAACCCACTATCTTCTTTTGTTTCGTCTTTCTCTCCCTCCATTGTTAAGGTTTATTCACTTAATATTATAACCTCTACAATTTCGGTATGTCCACTCCTTGTGGGTGTCAGTATATTTTTTATTTTTCGTTTTTATGTTTTCTAATTTATGAGAAAGCTAATAATTAAGAGGGAAAATTTTCTTGTGGAAAAAAAATTTCAGCATTGATATAATAAACAAGTATAGTGCAAGATTTTCTTCTAGAAATTGTGTTATCCTGCTATGATAAATGGAAGGAATGAGTATATGAAACCGCTTGTTGGGATAATTGTTGGCAGTGACTCTGATCTACCATTAGTCCAAGAGACAATAAATCTTTTGGAGGGATTTGAAATACCTTATGAAATAACTATCGGCTCTGCCCATAGAACACCTGAAAAGGTTACAGAATTTGTATCAAACGCTGTTGAAAATGGCATAAAGGTAATAATTGCTGCTGCTGGCAGTGCTGCGCATCTTCCGGGAGTTGTTGCGTCAAAGACAATATTGCCAGTGATAGGAATTCCCGTAGATAGCGGTCCATTAAATGGCGTAGATGCCCTATATTCAATTGTGCAGATGCCCGCAGGGATTCCTGTCGCTTCTATGGCTATTGGAAGGGCAGGAGCGAGAAACGCTGGCATTTTCGCTGCACAAATATTAGCGATAACAAACAAAAAAATTGCCCAAAGCCTTATGGAGTTTCGCCAAAAAATGGCAGAAGATGTTGCAGAAAGAGCTAAAAAACTTGATGAATTAGGTATCACAGAATATATAAAGAGATCCAAATGACTACTGTCTTAAAAGTTGATACAAATAATCCAAATCCGCAAGACATAGAAAAGGCTGTTGATATACTAAAAAAGGGTGGGATTATCGCTTTTCCAACGGATACAGTTTATGGTATTGGTGCAGACTACTCTAATAAAAGAGCTGTTGAACGAATTTTTGAAATAAAAGACAGAGACTCAAGGAAACCACTCCAAGTATTAATTGCTGATAAAAATGATTTAAACTTTATCACAAAAGATCAGTCTCATATTCTACATCGTTTAGCGGATAGATTTATGCCCGGTCCTTTAACCATTGTTATTATAGCAAGTAAGGATTTTCCGCGATGGGTGACATGTGGTCTTGACACTGTCGGTGTCCGAATGCCTGCAAATGCTTTGACATTGAGAATAATCAAAACTTTTGGGAAACCGATCTCTGCAACAAGTGCAAATTTATCAGGACGACCAGACCCAAAAGATGCACAAGAAGTGCTTGAATACCTTGGTGACAAAATTGACCTCATACTTGATGGTGGACCGACAATTGACAATGTCCCATCAACTGTGATTGATATAACTGTTAATCCGCCAAAGATTTTGAGATACGGAGCGTTATCAGAAGAAGAATTGAGAAAGGAACTGGAAAAATGGCTTTGAAAATAGCTATTGGAAGCGATCATGCTGGATTTGAACTTAAAGAGGAAATAAAAAAAATTCTTAAAGAAAAAGGATACGAATTCACCGATTTTGGAGCAAAATCACTTGATCCACAAGATGATTATCCTGAATATGGTAAAAAAGTCGCCGAAGCTGTCTCATCTGGAAAATATGATAGAGGTATCGCTATATGCGGAACAGGCATAGGCATATCAATCGCCGCGAATAAAGTCCCAAATATCCGTGCTTCTGTTGCCTATAATACTGAAATGGCGAAAATATCCCGTCTTCATAACGATGCAAATGTCTTAGCCCTTGGCGGTAGAGTTAAGACACAAGAACCTATATCAGATATTTTAACCGTCTGGTTAGAAACCCCATTCTCAGGTGACGAAAGGCATAAAAGAAGAATCAATCAAATTAAAGAGATAGAGAAAAGCAAATCAGATGTTAAATGTTAGCTAATTGTAAATATTATTGTTATTCAATGGCTAAAAGACTTTTGGGAGAGTATTTAATGGAAGAACGTCTATCGTGGGATGATTATTTTATGGAAATAACCAGATTAGTCGCAAAACGCTCAACTTGTCTCCGTAGGCATGTCGGGGCTGTCATCGTTAGAGATAGACGCATATTAGCGACGGGTTATAATGGCGCTCCAAGAGGTATGAAACATTGCTCAGAATTAGGATGTTTAAGGGAAAAAATGGGCGTTCCTTCTGGAAGAATGCAGGAACTATGCAGAGGTTTGCACGCAGAACAGAACGCTATTATCCAAGCTGCGCTGTTTGGTGTTAGTATTGAAAACTCGCATATATACACAGTCACTCAACCATGTGTGGTATGTGCGAAAATGATAATAAATGCGGGCATTAAACGTATAGTTTTTGATGAGCCATATCCAGATCAATTGGCAGAAGATATGATCAAGGAAGCTGGGATTGAATTAGTTAATATCAAAGAAATTGTAAAATAAATGAAATATAAATCAAAAATCTAAACAATGCCAAATATGTATGAGGTGACGAGATATGAAAGAGATAGAAGGTGGAATTACATCAGTGCCGGGATTTCGTTCAGCAGGTGTCGCTTGCGGTATAAAGACAACGGGTGCAAAGGACTTGGCAGTTATAGTCTGCGATGATGTTGCAGTATCCGCAGGGACATTTACATCAAATAAGGTCAAGTCTGCACCAGTTTTGGTGTCAATGGAACGAATAAAAAGTGGCAAAGCAAAAGCAATAGTCGCAAATAGTGGCAACGCCAACGCTTGCACAGGTGAACAGGGTATAAAAGACGCAAAACGTATGACTGAGTTAGTCGCAAGTGGGTTGAATATCAGTCCAGAGCTTGTCCTTGTCGCATCAACAGGCAAGATAGGTCGGAAAATGCCTATGGACAAGATAGAAAATGGCATAAAACTTGCTCTATCAGGTTTGAGTTATACGGGAGGACACGATTCCGCAGAAGCTATTATGACAACCGATACATTCTCCAAAGAGATCGCAGTTGAATTTGATATTCAAAAAAAGAAGGCACATATCGGTGGTATGGTCAAAGGTGCTGGCATGATCAATCCAAATATGGCAACTATGCTGTGTTTTTTGACTACTGACGTCTGCATTGAACAGTCTTTTTTACAGAAGGCACTTAAAAGTGCCGTTGATGTTTCCTTTAATATGATCAGTGTTGATGGAGATACAAGCACTAACGATACAGTATTAATTTTAGCTAACGGAAAAGCAGGTAATAGCCCAATAAATAGGCTTGATAGCTCTTATGAAGTGTTTCTCAGAGCTCTAACTTATGTCACAACTTCACTGGCAAAGATGATAGCCAAAGATGGCGAAGGGGCAACAAAATTTATAGAATTGAGAGTTAGAGGGGCAAAAACTGAGCAGGACGCGAGAAAAGCCTGTCACACAATAGCACGATCGCCATTACTCAAATGTGCTTTATTTGGCGAAGACCCAAACTGGGGCAGGATAATGTCATCATTAGGCATCTCAGACATTGATATGGATCAAAACAAGGTGGATATTTGGTTTGACGACTTGAAAATAGCTCAAAATGGCATATCTACTGGTTTTAGCGAAGAATCAGCAAAAGATATATTGAAAAAGAAAGAATATGTGATCACAATTGATCTAAAAATGGGCAATGCTAAGGCTACATTATGGACTTGTGACTTATCTTATGATTACGTCAAAATCAATATTGTATAATCGGGGAGGGCTAAACTTGGAAATTTCCATAGATTTACAGGAAAGCATTTTTAAGGCTGATGTGCTTATAGAGGCACTCAAATATATAAAGCAATTTTATGGCAAAACCATCGTTATTAAATATGGTGGGCATGCCATGATAGATGAATCGCTTAAAGAGAAAGTCATACTTGACATTGTGTTGATGAAATATGTCGGAATGAACCCAGTCATCGTCCATGGTGGAGGACCTGAGATAACAGAAGTTATGGAAAAGATGGGGAAAAAGTCGCAATTTGTCAACGGATTAAGGGTCACTGATGCAGAAACTATGGAAATAGTTGAGATGGTGCTTGGCAGGATTAACAAAGGTCTCGTCGCTCTGATCAACGATCATGGGGCAAAAGCTGTTGGATTAAGCGGGAAAGATGGGGGACTTATAACTGCTCAAAAATGTAAATCTGACGTCGATCTCGGATTTGTCGGCGATGTATCAGAGATTGACCCTGAAATTATAAACGTCCTTGATAAAGAAGGCTTTATCCCTGTCATCAGCTCCATTGGAACATGCGACGGCGAGACATATAATATAAACGCAGATCTTGTCGCAGGCGAGATAGCATCAGCATTGAAGGCAGAAAAATTGATTATGCTTACAGATGTAAGAGGCATACTACGTGACCCAAAAGACGAAAAATCGCTTATATCTACGATTAAAGTATCAGAGATTGAAAGATTACAACAGGAAAAAGTTATTATCGGGGGAATGTTGCCAAAAGTTGAAGCTTGCGAGATAGCATTACGGGGCGGAGTGAAAAAAACACATATAATTGATGGTAGGATAAGCCATTCAATATTGTTAGAAATTTTTACTGATAGCGGAATAGGAACACAAATTATAGCATGAGGAGGTAAAATTAATTGACTAATTCAGAAATTAAGGAACTGGCAAGCAAATATTTAATTAACAATTACGGAGAACGACAAATCGCATTAGTCCGTGGTGAAGGCGTTTATGTCTGGGATGCCGATGGCAAAAGGTACCTTGATTTTGTCGCTGGTATATCAACTAACAATTTGGGTCATTGTCATCCGAAGGTCGTATCTGCTATAACTGAACAAGCAAAAAAACTTATCCATGTATCTAACTTATATCTAATTGAACCACAGGTAAAATTGGCAGAGCGAATAGCTGAATTATCCTTTGCCGATAAGTGTTTTTTCTGCAATAGCGGGGCAGAAGCTAATGAAGCGGCAATCAAATTAGCTCGTAAATATTCAAAAGAAAAATTCGGAGAGAATAAATTTGAGATAATTACGATGAAAAAGTCTTTTCACGGCAGGACAATTACGACGATAACTGCAACTGGGCAAGAAAAATATCAAAAAGGTTTTGAACCGCTCTCTCCGGGATTTAAATATGTCAACTTCAACGATATGAAAGCCATTGAAGATGGAGTTACAGAAAATACCTGTGCCATTATGGTTGAGCCTATTCAAGTTGAGGGTGGTATAAACGTCCCATCTGACGACTACTTGCCGAATTTACGCAAATTCTGCGACAATAATAATATACTTTTAATCTATGACGAAGTTCAAACCGCAATGGGAAGGACTGGAAAGCTATTTGGATATGAGACATTCGGAGCTGAACCTGACATAATCACTATGGCGAAAGCCTTAGGCGGTGGTGTTCCAATAGGCTGTATGGCGACAAAGGCACATATCGCTGAAAGTCTAACTCCTGGGTCTCATGCGTCAACATTTGGGGGCAACCCTCTTGTCTGTTCTGCTGCGCTTGCATCCATTAATACGATAGTTGAGGAAAATCTGCCTGAAAACGCCGAGAAAATGGGAAAATATCTTATGCAAAAACTTTTGTTGCTAAAAGAAAAATTCCCGTTAATAAAAGAAGTCAGGGGACGAGGACTGATCGTCGGTGCTGAACTCAATATAGAAGGCAAGGAAGTTGTCAATAAGGCATTAGAAAAAGGTCTAATATTAAACTGTATCGGAACGAATGTCATAAGGTTTGTCCCGCCATTGATAATTAATAACGGGCATATTGATCAAGCTATTGACATCTTTGGTGATGTTCTATCTGAAATAACTAAAAACTGAATACTAATTAGTTGAATTAGTGTTAAGGTATGAGATATTTTTGATACCTATGAAAACTTATTAATCAAAAACGTTAGGAGGTTTAAGATGACGTGGGACGGTAAAATTCCCGTTTTAGTAGTTGGTGGAGGAATGATAAGTGAGGAAGTTATTCTGCCAACGGTTTTTCAGGAACAGAAAAGAGGTAGAGTTGGAAATGTCAGTATCGCCAGCAGACGAGCAAAAACTATTAGCCACTTAAAAGATTTCTTTAAGAAATATGAATTTAGAGGCTATCCTGATCCACAAAAAGAACCCGATCTTGAACGTGACCACTCTGATATATATAAACAAGCGATCGCTGATCTTGAAGATCATGGCGTTGTAATAGTTGCCACTCCTGATCATCTCCATACTCCTGTTATACTGTCAGCCATTGATGCAGGACATCATGTTATAGTCCAAAAACCGCTTTGCCTTAAAGTTGCAGAGGCACACCAGATACTCAATTTATCTATGGACAAGGGAATATATGTTTTAACCGATTACCACAAACGTCACGACAGGGCGATAAGGGCAGTAAAATTTAAATATAGCCAGGGCGATTTAGGCGAAATGCTTCATGGACACGCATGGATTGAGGAAAAAAGGGAGATGTCGCTTGAAGTTTTTGCCCGATGGTGCGAGAAAAGCTCTCCTTTTGAATATATAGGCATCCATTATGCAGACGCTTATTACTATATAACAGGTCTTAAACCAAAGAAATTGACAGCGTTTGGACAAAAGAAGTTCCTGCCGAAACACGGAAAAGATGCCTTTGATGCTATTCAAGCGACTATAGAATGGGAAGATGGATCGGTTTTATTTATCCAAACATCATGGGTCTGTTCCGAATATAATAGTGCTTTAACAAATCAGGGATTGCAGTTAAGCGGAACAGAAGGCGAATACTGGGCAGATCATAAAGATAGAAACCTACATTTCGTAACACAGAAAAAAGGTTACGAGGATTTCAATCCCAACTTTTTCAAGGGATACAACGATTGGGATGATCCCAATGAGATAGAATGGGTTGGTTATGGTTATGATAGTATAAAACAGGGACTTGACGATGCAAGAAATATAGATATGGCAGTTATGGGATTGCCAGAAGATCAAATTGTGCCTGCAAGGCGAAAGATCATTGAAAAATTATCAAAAACTCGCGCTTTGCCTAATCAAGCTTTGATCGGCACCGCAATAAACGAAGCTGTCAGACTCAGCATTGCCAATAATAACCGATTTGTCGGATTTGATGAGAATATGTATCCGATTTTGCTATAACGGCTTATAAAATTAAATTTCATACTTATTCATTTTTCTTCTTCTTTATTAAGTTTTCAAGTGTAGGTTTTTTATAAGCTTGCACAAAATAATGCGTTCTAAGCTCCGATAGAAGCGTTATATTTATAGAAAAGTAAAATACAAAAATCTAAACTCCGAAGGAGTGATATATAAAAATGGCTCAAAAACAGCGTTTTTATATTTCGCTCCTCTGGAGATTTTGTTTTTCTCTTGCTTTTGACTAGGAAATATGTCACGCCTAACGGCTTAAAACCCTATATTTCAAAGGGTTACACAAAAAACCTAACCTTAAAAACTTAAAACTTATCAGTAGGAAGGTCAGAATAAGACGTATTTGGTTTTGGGAAGAATTAGCGATATTCTATGCTTGACCTTTAATTGCTTTCTTCCATTGATCAAATTCTTGCTCAAAATTTGGCGTAAATATGCCCCTGCCGAGATTTTTTTCTATTTCATCAATGCTCCAAAATCTGCCGTCGTCTATCTCTACCGGATCAAATTTTATCTCACCATCATATATACACATATACGTGCGGACATATTCAGTCTCAACAGGACTATGCATCCAATAATCGTATAGATGCTTTACTTCTGCCTCAATTCCTAATTCTTCTTTTAACTCACGATAGACAGCATCATCAAAGCATTCACCAAGATTTAGATGACCTCCGACTGATGTATCCCATTTTCCCGGCTGAATATCTTTATCTGATGACCGTTTTTGAAGGAAAAGTTCCCCTTTACTATTAAAGACGAGGATATGAACAACTCTATGTGCGAGTGATGTATTGCTATGGCATTCTTTGCGTGTCGCTTTTCCAATTATGTTTCCAGATTTATCTATGATATCAAAATATTCCATATTTAAAAATTAAAATCCTTTCTTACGATCAATTACCTCTGTTTACCTCATCAAAATTGATAATATCCATATATTCCCACTCCCGATATGCCATCAAGTATAGACCTTTCTTGGTAGCATATTTTACCATATTATCATCAAAGACAAGACTTGCGTATATCGGTATAATTTCTTTACCTTTGTATTCGGGGAAAAATTCCAACAGTTTAGATGCCTTTTTAATTATCTTATTAACATATTGCTGATCAGGATATGATCTAACCTCTATCATAAATACTTTATCTTCACATTCAACTAATACGTCAACCTCAAACTCTTTACCACTTTTAAGTCGTCTTAAAACACGAATATATCTTGCTAATGGTTCGCGGTTAAAATATTTCTTTATAATAGGTCGAGAGGCAGGCGCAATTATATCCTCAACAAGTGTTCCCATTTTATTAGCAAGTGCGCCCCATTGTCTATTCATCTCTTTTCGGTCTTCTTCCGATTCTTTTCTAAATCTAACCATTTCATCTTTAAACACTTTCATCTCATCTTTGAATTCAATCATCTCATCTTTAAACGCTTTCATCTCATCTTTGAATTCAATCATCTCATCTTTAAACGCTTTCATCTCATCTTTGAATT
>DTPJ01000575.1 GCA_011334435.1 Candidatus Poribacteria bacterium
AGTGATTCAGATAAGTTTAAGATTTCAGCTGGTAGCGCGTTAGGGACAAATGATAGGTTGGTGATAGATAATACTGGTAAGACAACAATTACTGGAACATTAGCTCATACTGGAACTTTTTTGGGTTTTTTTAGTGCTTCGCCAGTTATAAAGCAATCAGCATTGACTGCACAATTGACGACAATAACGAGTTCTGACCCCACAACTGCGGATTATGATATTGCCGATCCGATAAATTCAAATGCTTATGGATTCACTTCCGCTGATGAGTTCAAGACGGTTATGAAAGTAATATCTAATTTGCAGACAAGAGTTGCAGAATTAGAGACAAAATTAAAGAATTATGGTCTCCTGTATTAAGGAGTTTATTAAAAAATGGGAATATTAGCTGTTTCTGATATTGAAGAAAAAACTATTAAAAGACATTTGACCACTATTAAACAGTTGCAAGCCCAGATTCTAAGTCTAAGATCCCAATTAGAAGATCATTTAGATGATTTAGAAATGTGCTGGCAATCCATATTAAGAAATAATAATATATTGGGCGATTTTGGCAATGCAATTGATAGAAAAACTGGTGAATTAAGATTTGATTTTATTGAAGATATACCAACACACTCGTTGAGGATGAAAAATGACAAGGTTTAGATTAACACTAACAGCACCGACGGAATATAGTGTCCAAACCTTTGATGATGATTATAGTATTTGGACAGAAACAGATGATTCAAAAACAGAATCTGTTAGATATGTATATGATCCTATACAAGAATCAGTAATGAAGGTAAAAGGCAAAGTTTGGAGTTTAGGGGATCAATATACACTTGGAGATAATTTATATCTTGACGACTCTCCGCTTGGAAGGAATGAGGGAGTATATCAAGATTTTGCAGTGACTTCAGGCGTTAAATACGCCTTTGCTTGCATATATAGAGTTGAATTAGACAAGATAAAATTAATTTTTTATGATCAAACGAATGAGTCTTTAATATCTGATTTTGACTTATATGGAAGCACATGGAAAAGCTTTGAAACAACCATAACAATACCAGATGGATGTGAAACTTTAAGAGTTAAGTTTTTACAAAGCGATAACTCACATTCAGGTCCATTTTATATTGATAATATATCGCTTAATGGCAATATTTTACTCTCAGATCCAGATTCTTATAGTAGGACGCCAGTTAGAATAGGTTCTTTTCATCAAACTTTGAGTGGTCGTAGGATATATGATCTGAGAGCTATACATTATGATTTTAAGTTACAATGGAACTATTTTGATACAGCACAATATGAGAATTTCAGAGAGATATTTTATTCAAATGAGTTGCTTTACTTTGATGATGGGAATGTTCCACCACTTATTGAGAGAGAAACTATATACAATAATGAAACATATAACTTCAGTAACATTTCTTGTCCATCATCAACTCATAAGGCATATACTTCATGTTCCAATCTTACGCCTTTGAATATGAATGATTTTGAAACGACGGAATTTTCAACCAGTGATTATCAAGCAATAAGCACAGATGATAATGATTATAAAGAGACGTCAGATCCGAATTCAGGTCAATATATATATAATAAATTTCTTATAAAATCATCAATAACAACAGAAGCTGTTCAGAGATTTAGTGTTAAGATTGTGGCAGAAAGTAATGATAATTCGCCTGATAATGTTGATGGTTGCATATTATACGCGTGGGATGGTAATAATTGGGTAGAACTAACGAGGACCAGTAATAGTTCAAAGAATGAACTGATATATAGCACTGCGGAACCGTTGATTGCCAAAAGATTCATCAGCCAATCAGATGGTTATATAAGATTGTTACTTCGTTCTATGAATTCGAGAAATGGATCAGATAGTCTTAATCTTCGCGTGTATTATGTAGAGGTAGAAATTAACGAGGATTTAGATAGCATAGTAAGGTTATCTCATAAAGCAATTTTGGACGAGAATGGTGATGTAATATATGTCAAAAATATCACTAAAGGAACTACTTTAAGCCTAAATTTAGACTATACAGTAGCCATTGATAGGCGATCTATAGAAGTAATAAACCAGGACTCTGGCGATATAATTGAGGTTAAATACAATAGGTATTTTGAGGTAACCTTCTCAAGCATTCCAGAAGAATGGCTATCGGGAGATTTAGAAGGAGAACGGACAAGAAGGGTAGAAGTCACTTTACGGACTTTGGCTGAGAGTAAATAATCAAAAGCGTTTTATTTAATTTGATTAGCAGTAAATAGGATATAAAGTTATGCAATATGGAAATTTAACTCCAACACAACGAGAAAAATTTGATTTAAAGCAGAAAAGCGTCATTAGAAAACCGTCTTTTTTATTATGGATAGAGGGTTTTGGCGATACTACAGAATATGTCCTAAGTATTGACACAGAGATTGGATTAGAATCTCTCAGGGGCAGGGGAAATATAAATATTGGTAGAGCAATTTTGGAGCTAAATAACGAAAAAGGTTACTTTTATTCAGAAGGCAGAAGCAAAATTAAAAATTACGCAAGAATGAAGGTTTGGGCTGGCTTTGATGGACTTAATGTTCCAATATTTACAGGGATTGTATATAGCGTAAAGCCAATTAGCACATTGAATACTGTAATTATTAATTGCAGGGATTATATGGGTTTATTCTATGATTACATTGTTAATGAAATAGGGTTGAATAATACACCGAAATCAATCCTAGAATATTTATGTTCAAAGGTTGGGGTGTTGTCGGAAATAGAGAGTAATGAAGAAACTACGATGGTATATGATGAATTAAAGTTTATCAGTCAAAGAGCAGTAAGTATAATAGAGAAAATATGTGATAGTATTTTTTACATTGCTTATTTTAATGAAGATGGGATACTCAATTTTGTAGAAAGGGAATATTTCAGATCATCAAATTGGAAATTTGATGACACCAATGTAATAGATTGTATAGTTCTGGCAGATTCAGAAGTAATAAACGATATAACAGTTGAATATAAAAGTGGATTTTTTTCGAGATATTACGATCAAGCAAGCATAGATGAATATAAGTTAAGATCAAGACAGGTTTATACATTTCCATTAGGTTCTGATCTTGTATCTGAGCAGACTGAAGGAACAAGACAAGAAACTTTAAATTACAATTTAGAAGGTTTTAAATTCACATCAGCGGAGAATTCCTCGTTAATAGATACAATTCAGATTAGATTAAAAAAAGTGGAAGCCAATGGTTATCTGTTCGCAAAAATATATACAGATGTCAATGGAGTTCCTGGGGAATTAATAGGAACAAGCAATCAAAAACCAGTAAGTAACCTCAATAATGATTGGGCATGGGAATCTTTTTGTTTTGATAAGCCGATTAGAATTTCACCAATGACAAGCTATTGGTGCATAATAGACACGAGTTTAATTACTAATGGGATAATATATATTCAAACAAGTAATACTATAACAACAGGCAAATATGTATATTATAATTCGTCTTCATGGCAGTTAGAAAATAATAAACAAGTTGTTCATATTATAAGGGGCAATAAGTATGCTCAGAGAGTGGCTAGTGATCTTATAAGATTTTATAAGACTCCACATGAAAGGATTAATGTAATTGCTCCAGCTATCCCTAATCTTCAACTTACTGATTCAGTGATGGTTGATGTAAAAAAGACTGGAGTAATTGGAACATACATAATAGAGAGGCGAAGGCATACTTTAAACTATGAAAAATATACAACAATAGACACATTAAGAAAGGTAGGCTGAAATTATTATGTCAACATATCCAAATAATCCGAATTTACCACAAGGAACAAATTCAACAGCTGTAAACACAACCAATTGGAATGCTTTAATTGATAACATAAATGCAATAGGTGCTGATTTAGTGGATGCCAGAGGAGATGGTCAAACATTTCCGGGGACGCCGCACACTGCCGGGCAATGTGGAGATATTGATGATATTCTGCAAGCTATTAAGCATTTGATTGCAGACATAAGCGGAGAGACAAATTGGTATAATGCACCATCAGGTTCTCTAAAATCGCACAATCATACAAGCGGTCAAGGAGGTTTAATTCCTTGGAGTTCACTTGGTTCATCAAATAGCCGTAAGTTGGAAATTCATCCACAGTATCAAGGTGCGGTAATCACAAGCAGTTTAAGAGGTGCATCTCCAAGTGGAAATAATACAATAACGATTAGTCCGATTATTGATGTCGTTTCATATATAGGTCGTCATTGTTATGAAGGTGTTTCAAATCAGCCCAGTCTTCAAGATTACTATGTGGCTTTTAGATGGACGTTGCCAATTGATTTTGGTTCGTGGGCGGTATCTAATGCCATACAAATAGAATATAGAACTAACAGTGCCCTATCTAGTGACTGCCATGTAGATGTATATGTATATAAATCAGGCAGTGGAAGCCTTATTGCTAGTAGCGAAAATAATGTCAACGTAAATTGGTCAAACATTAGTATAAGTGGTTCAGCTTTAGGAACATGGGTAGCTAATGATATTATTGAGATATACTTAAAATTTGAGTCAAGAAATAATAATTATGCGAGAGTTGGTAAAATAACACTTAATTATAACGCCTAAACAACATAAAAAGGATATTTAAGATCATGGAAGAGGATTTTGTTATTGTCCTTGTAGAAAGTGATCTCAATCATGCTTTATTGATTATCAAGAATTTCAGAAAGATAGGATTTGAAAATGAGATATTACATTTTAGGAGTAGTAAAGAGGTAGTTGATTTTCTATTTCGTCGTGGTAATGGTTTGCAAAGAGCAAAGGACACTGCATACTTATTAATATTAGGAATTTCTAATAGTGAGGGAAAGGAGATCATAAAAGAAATCAAACAGGATATTTGCCTTAGGATAATGCCGATAATCGTAATAACTAACACAGACAGCCAAAAAGAGACAGAAGAATGTTATGAATTGGGTTGTAATATTTATTTGACTAAACCTGTTGATTATAAAGAATTTGTGGATTTAGTGAATAAGTTAGGACTTTTTTTGGCAATAGTAAAAGCACCTAAAATTAATCACGAGACATAATAAATATTCAATTCACAATTGAATAAAAAAATATATAAACCTTTATAGGAAGTGCTATATGCTTCGTGAAAAAGGAAAGATTGATATTCGTGAGGTTATAAGAAACAGAGATTCCCGACTTTATGAGAAACTACAAAATATATGGAATAAAGTTTATACAGATGAAGAAAACATCCATTTTTTGCATTCCATAGCAGTTGAACAAAACATATCATCTTTAATTCCGGATCAATGGAAATTTGATAAACTCAATCCTTTAGAACTTTTCTCTCTTTCAGCGTCATCTTGTTTACATGATATTGACAAAGGGTGGGGTGTAAATAAGAAAAGGCATGGCGAAATGTCTGCTGGAGAAATACGTTTTCACTTTAATAAATATGGGTTAGATGCGGGTCAAGCTGATTTAGTTGGATGGATAATAAAGGTTCATGATCACGGTGATTTTGATTTTGATCTTCCAGAAGATCCGGTAGTGGTAGGTTCTGTGGAATTAAGAATCAGACCGTTAGCGGCATTGTTTAAACTTGCTGATTTGCTTCATGCTGACTATCGTCGTGTTGATAACCCTAAGACAATATCACCAAAAGATCGGGCGAGATTTTGTATTAGAGGATGGAAATTTGACGCGGAGGGACGAATAAAATTTTTTGCTGATCCTGATGAAGTATCAGATATTGAGCATATCCATAGGGCTATTGCCATGATGAGAAAAGATTTGGAGAAAATAGCACCAATACTTCGCGAGTCAGGATATCCATATCAGATAACGATTGCAGAGATTGATGAAAGCAAGTTAATTTATGCAATACAATCGGAAAAAGCAAGCGATCGTTCATTTTTAGGGATGGATTCGTTCAGCGAAGATGATCAACATTTATTCAAGGGTCGCAGTAATGAAAGTCAAGAACTCTATCAAATGCTTCTGACGGATGATCCTATTATCGCACTTGTAGGGGAATCAGGAATTGGGAAGACATCATTAGTAAAAGCAGGTCTATTTCCGATACTCAGAAGATCGGGTTGGAAGATAGCTTATATAAGAGTGTTACATAACAATATAGCTGATATAATTCAGTGTATGTGGTTTCAAATAATGGAATCAAATTTTCCTTCTTCTAAAGATGGTCTTGTAGAAATTTTACAATCTATATCTGAGCAGAATCAACATGATAATATATTAATTCTTTTTGATCAGTTTGAAGACGCATTAAAGTTTGAATGTGTTCTTAATCAAATTAAAGAAGCATTATATCACGTTCAAGCGATGAGATTTCAGAATATCAAGGTTTTATTATGTTATAGGTCAGATTATGAAGGTAAGATTGGACCGATACTTCAAGATATAGCATATTCACTTAAATCTATTCCAAGGTTTTATCTCAGATCACTTGATAGAAAAGGTGCAGAAGAAGCGATATTAGCGGGCATGAAAGCAGCACAAATTGGCTTTGATCCAGATTTTGGGGCAAAAAATTTTATAGAACTTATCCTTAATGATATTGAAAAACAAGATAAAGGATTCTATCCGCCATATATTCAAATGGTCGGTGAAACGTTGAAGGATAGGGCGTTATCAATCAACCTCGGGATTATCCATAAGTCCGATTATGATTCGTTAAATGGAGTTTCAGGTATAATAAGCAATTATTTATTTAAACAGATAGATCAATTTGGGGATCAACGCCAATACGTTGAAAAGATATTAATGGAACTTACCAGTGCTGTTAAATGTGAAAATAGTAGACTAAGAACCAGAGATATTGATGACTTAATAAGAGAAGTTGATTTAGAGCCTGAAGAACTTGATGATTTACTTTACGAAATGAGTTGTAAATGGATGATTCGCCATCTTGGTTCGGGGAAGTATGAGCTTATACATGATCAATTAGCAGAGCAAGTATATGAAAATCTAATAGTTGCCAGGAAAGAATTAGAATTCAAATTGATTAGAGAACATATATCAGCAGTTGCCAATATATATCCTATTGCAGGTGTTATTCTTGATACATTGATTATGGCAAAAATATATTCTGATCGCAACCGGATTAATCCTACCTTTTCAGAAAAATCAATATTGCTTCACAGTTGTATAGCGAAAAAAGGTCCTGCTTGGTTTTGGTTCAGAAACTCAGACAGTGCTGAATATCAATCTATACTATACGCGGGTCTTTCTCATCCATTGATACGAATGGACACAATAAAAATTTTAAGCTATACAAAAGATGAAAGTATTGTTCCAGAGTTGCTAAAATTAGGGAAAGAATCTGAGGAAATTCTATGCACAGTTATTGAGACTTTGGGAATCATAGGCTCACAGGAATCAATACCTATGTTAATAGATAAACTTGATGATAATAGTGTATTTGTTCGTGTTGCATCAGCCAAAGCATTGTCAAAGTTAGGTGCAAAAGAAGCTAAACCAAAACTGATGAAGATGATCAAAGGAGAAGGACAAAATGTGCAAAAAATAGCTTTATTAGCCTATTCCCGTTTAGCCGATCAGGAAGACATAACTTTTTTAAGGGAAATGCTTAACTCTATTGATTTAGATTTTAAATCAACTTCTATAAGGACTTTGGCGAGATTACTTAAAGAACAATTCATTTCTGAATTAGATACAATGCTTAAAGATAAAAATAGACATATAAGGATTTCTGCAATTGATGCTTTGATCTGTATTGTCAAAGAAAATCAAAGAGAATGCCCAAGTAATCAATTTTTGGTTTCTACAGCTAAATCAAAACTCTATTCAATGCTACAAGATAGAAGCAAGGAAGTAAGAATAATAGCTTTTAGAGCATTAATGGAATTTTTCTCATGGGAAGACATACCATTATTGATGTCAGCGCTTGAATCAGATGTTCCAGATATAAAAGTGCTATCTGCGGAATCTTTAGCAAGACTTGGTTATCAGGAAGGATTCACAAAGTTAAGAGCTATGCTGAAAGATGGCGGCAGAAGTAGGCGATTAGCATTAAAATCCTTGAGCAATTTAGGGGACCTGATAATTATCCCTGATTTAATCAGAATGATTGAAGATGAAGACCCAATAGTAAGGAAAGAATCGGCTCATGCTATTGGAATTTTGGGATCAGAAACAGAAATTCAGATGTTACTAGATATTTTATTTTCTAGTCATGGGACAAATTTAGATGCTAACAATGCACTTATATATATAGATCACAAATTGTATTGTCCCTTTAGATGGGATACATAAATAATCATTTCCATCCTTTTCTACTGACATTTAGAATTATTGTCAGGAGAAATCATTATATAGCCACTCCATATATTTCATAATCCTTTCATCTGTAAATTCTTTATCAAAGACAAATACCATCTCTCTGTCTGACATTATCTTTTTCATAAAATCAATTTCATGGCAATTTCATCTCATTAGTTAAACTTGAATCATCAAAATTAAAATGGTAAAATCTGTACATGGAATTCAGTTTTAACTATGTTTGTATTGAAAGGAGATTTATATGTCCAATAAATTGCTTAAAGTTGCCATTGTTGGGACGGGCATGATCGCTAATGCTGGTCATATTCCCGCATGGAAAAATTTAAAAGACGACGTAGAGATTATTGCTGTTTCTGATATGCTGGAAGAAAGAGCG
>DTPJ01000293.1 GCA_011334435.1 Candidatus Poribacteria bacterium
CTTATTTAATGCTAAATTGAGACTAACTGCTAATATTAATTTATCGCCAAAGACTTGTGGAGAACACGCAAATCCCCACTCGGGATACTGAGCGCCGAAATCATCTACGATATGTCTTGACCATATAACTTTGCCTGTATCAGCATTTAAACAAAAAAGATGTCCTTCTCTGCTTAAGATATAGACCGAATTTCCATCAATAATTGGTGTAGAAGCAGGACCAGGGTATCCACCACCATCAGCGACACATGGATAAGAATATTTCCATATTACAGAACCATTGTTCGCATCAAGACAATAAACTGTATCAGTTTTATCAATATTGCCAACCGTATATATACGATTTTTGCTTACAGAAACAGACGAATAACCTATTCCAACGGAAATTTTCCAAAGCACCGTAGGACCACCATCAGCCCATTTTGTTGACCAGCCCTTCTCTTGTGATATTCCGTCACGATTAGGACCTCGCCATTGATACCAATCTTCCGCAAAACTTAATTTAGCCCATATAAATATTAAACCCAATATTAAACTTATGAATGTTATCTTACTAATTAATTTCATTGCAAGCTACTCCTTTATTCTGTCTGATCCTTCCTCTGCATAGTGTTTTACAACTTTTCCTTGCACCATAAATATTATATCTTCTGATATATTTGTAGAAAGATCAGCTATTCGTTCTAAATTGCTTGATATTCTGATTAACTGAAAAGCACGTTCAATTGTGGTAGGAGAGGAACTCATAAACATAATTAGTTCTCTGAGAATCTGATCCCTCAAATTATCAACGCCACTATCTCTCATACAAACATCATAAGCTAATTCCACATCTTCATTTATAAAGGCATTAATGCTATCTTTTAACATCCTTACTGATATTTGAGACATTCTTGGTATATCAATCAAAGGCTTAAGCACAGGTCTTTCTATCAAGAAAGCACTGCTTTCAGCGATATTTACCGCGTGATCAGCTATTCTTTCTAAATCATTATTAATCCTTAAAACCATCAAAATAGTTCTAAGGTCTCTAGCTTTTGGCTGAAATTGTGCGATAGTAGCGAGACACATTTCGTCAATTTCTAACTCAAACTTATTTGATCTGACCTCATCTTTTTCTATTACTTCGTTAAGAGGCTGTAATTCTCGCTCAAGTAATCCTTGAAGTGCTTTATCAATCATATTTTCTACAAGACCGGCGTATTCAATTAGATTTCTTTTAATATTTGTAATTTTTTCTTCCAGCATTTTAGTTTATCCTCTAACCAAATTTACCGCCAAGGTATTCTTCAGTCCTTTTGTCCTTCGGAACAGTAAACATTTTTTCGGTAGGTCCGAACTCAATTAACTCTCCAAGATACATAAAAGCGGTAAAATCAGAGATTCTGGCAGCTTGTGCAGTGTTATGAGTTACTATGATAATTGTAACATAATCTACTAACTCAGTAATTAATTCCTCAATACTTGCAGTTGATTTAGGGTCTAATGCTGAAGTAGGCTCATCAAGCAATATTATTTCAGGTCTCATAGCTAAAGCCCTTGCAAGACAAAGCCTTTGTTGTTGTCCACCAGAGAGAAAACTTCCCTTTCTATGGAGAAAATCCTTCACTTCATCCCAAAGAGCTGCTTTTCTTAGCGATTCCTCAACTATCTTTTCTAATTCATTTTTAGCAATTTTTATTCCATTTAATTTATATCCCGCAATCACATTATCATAAATACTCATAGTAGGAAAGGGATTAGGTCTCTGAAATACCATACCTATTTTTCTTCTCACAATGATAGGATTAGTTGCATAAATATCTTCATCAAGCAGATAAATTTTGCCAGAAACGGTTGCGCCGAGCGTTAATTCGTGCATACGATTTATGCACCTTATAAGGGTAGTTTTTCCGCAACCAGATGGACCCATAATTGCAGTCGCCTTGTTTTTTGGAATAGACAAGTTGACGTTTTTTAAGACACAATTGTCGCCAAAATAGGCATAAAAATTTTCAATTCTTAAAACTGGACTTTCCATTTTCTTGCCACTATTTTTGCCAAAAGATTTAAGCCTAATACCAAAACAACTAAAACAAAAGATGTTCCCCAAGCAAGCGTAATCCATTCTTCATAAGGACTGGTCGCATAATTGAATATAACAAGTGGAAGAGATGCTATTGGTTTGAGTATATTCCAATTCATAAAATTACTACCAAAAGCAGTAAATAACAAAGGGGCGGTCTCTCCTGCGATTCTAGCGACGCTTAATAATATCCCTGTGCTTATTCCGCTTATGCCTGCGGGCAATATAACTTTAAGGATCGTCCTAAAATAAGGCACGCCCAAAGCCAAAGAAGCTTCTCTTAACGAGTTTGGGATCAATCTAATCGTTTCCTCAGTAGACCTTATTATAACAGGTAACATCATTATACCTAACGCTATACCTCCTGATAAGGCTGAGGGGCTTTTTAAAGGCATAACAACCCAAGCATAAACTATTATGCCGATAACGATTGATGGAACTCCTTGAAGCACTTCAACACAAAGTCTAACAAAATAAGGAACTTTGCCCTGCTTATTTTCTGCAAGATATATCCCAGCAAATATCCCTATTGGAACGGATATAATAGATGATATAACTATTAATATGATTGTCCCTATTATTGCGTTTAATACACCTCCGCCAGGCTCGCCTACTGGCTTTGGTAAGCTTGTTATGAATTCCCAATTTATCGCAGAAATACCATTTTTAATGATAAAATATAAGATGACTATTAAAGGGATACCAGAGAGAACAGAAAATAACACGATAAACCCTTTGAAAATTATGTCTTTTGTGATTCTGAATCTGATATTTGACTGGTCTTTCATACTTCTACGCTTAATCTTTTTATAATATATCTGCCTATTATATTAACGATAGTAGTAATAACGAATAATAGGAGTCCAACACCAACAAGACTTGATAGATGAATACTTCCCGGAGATGCCTCCATAAACTCATTAGCTATTACACTAGCCATAGTGTTTGACGGACTAAATATATCCTTTGGAATAGCGTTTTTATTGCCTATAACCATTGTGACAGCCATCGTCTCACCTAATGCCCTGCCAAGAGATAGGAGAACGCCTGCAAAGATACCAGAACGTGCATAAGGCAAAATAACTTCTTTTATAACTTCATATCTTGTTGCACCAAGTGAATAAGCTGCCTCTTTCAATTCAGAAGGGACAAGTTGAATGACTTCCCTGCCAAGAGAAGCGGAATATGGTATTATCATAATGGATAAGACGATTGATGCAGTAAAAATGCCAACACCTAACGGCGTAACACCTATCTTCATCTCCAAAGCCCTAACAGCAGGCACTAATATAAAAATACTGCAAAATCCATATATAACCGATGGAATACCTGCTAAAAGCTCAGTAACGCTTTTCAATACTGACGATAAAATGCCCTCTTTGAAATATTCACCGAGAAAAATTGAGATTGAAAAAGAGAATGGGATTGAAATAATAAGCGCGATAAATGATGTTATTAAAGTTCCTATGATGAATGGTAATGAACCGAATTCACTAAGTACAGGATCCCACTTACTACCATATAAAAAACTTAATCCAAAAGATCGGATAGCAGGCAACGATCTGATCAATAAAGTTAAAAATATAGCGAATAACAAAAATAGCATTGAAACGCCTGAAAGATAAAGTATTTTCCGAAATATTGACTCAGATATATGTGTCTTATCCACTTTTTTTTCTGTTTTGTCTGTGATCATCTAAAAGTCTCACCAAATATCAATTTATATCATTACCATTGCGAAAGTAGGAATCCATTATATTTTATATTATTATTTGGAAAAGGGCAAGCATTTTTGCTATAATATTGTCAGTTATTATAATGGAAAAATGTTAATTTTATATTAAGAAAATGTATGTTTTTCTATAATTAACTATTGATAAACAAGAAATGCGACATTTGAAAGTTTATGAACATTTATATGTTGCTTTTTTATCCACAAAAGTAAATAAAAAATACCGATCATTGAGGGGCTAAAATCTCTTTTCCAGTCTGAAAAAGAACGAGTTTAAGGGAAAAGATTTTTATTTATAAACTTGGCATAAATCCTGCTAATAAAAAATTGATAGAAAAATTTTTCGGGGTTTTAGTTTTATGTATGGTGATATATAATGTGCAAAAAGAATAGAAACAAAATGAATCTATATAATTCTGAAGAGATAAGCAAATTAAATAAAATTGTCAAAGAATTGCCAGACATACGACAAGATAAGATTGATGAAATAAAAAGAAAAATTGAATCTGGAGAATATAAAATTGATGGCAAGGAGATAGCAAAAAAAATGTTTGAGATACATCAGGACATTAAAAAAATGTCACAATTTGACAAAAATAGAAACAAATAAACCAAAATTTCTCTATCTGATAACTGCTATCTCTCCTGCTTTACGACCCTTCTTAAAATCGGCGGAATAGATATATATTCCGCTTGAAACTTTCTCCCCTGAATCGTTGTCAAGATACCATTCTGCCTTATTTTGCTCCGTTTTAATTGTATTGACTAAGCGACCATTTAAATCAAAAATTCTTATCGTTGTGCCAGAAGGCAGATAAAGGAATTGAACCTTCTCTGAACGTCCAAAGATAACAGGATTTGGAAAAACTTTCATTTGGTCTAAATCAAGATATTTATCTTGCTTGGAAATAGGTATAATAAAACTGATAGAGTTTTTCTCAATGTTGATCGGATTACCATCTCTGTCAACTATATTATAGGCGTAAAGAGTATATTCACCAGCAGGCAATTTTGGCATATTAAGAATAACCCTCTTATCATCACGATCCAAAATAGCTGAAATAGGATTTACAAATGATATCCCAGTTTTGATATAAAAATGATTGATCTCATTTGTCGGTAAAATGATCGGCTCGCTGAAAGTTACATATAACATTGATGGATGCCTGTATTCCGCCGAAATTATAAATGGTGTTGGATTTAATGATATGCTCACTTTTGCTGAAAATAGACTTTCCTTGCCCTCTTTGTTTACAGATGTGACAGCATACCAATATTTGATGTTTGGAGTAAGACCTTTGTCTTGATAGATCAATTTTTCAATGTCAATCTTTTCATCATAAATTGATGAATTAATAGTTGATATAAGTTTAAGATCATTTTCATCTGTCCCCCGATATATCTTATATGCAATTGAATCAGATGAGCCATACCAGATTAATTTTATATCATTTTCATTAGAAACTACCGCCTTTAATTTCCAAGGAGGGCGAATTGACATCTCTATATCAAAATTGAACGCCATCAATTCATCGTCAACATTGAAAAATAGCTCTTTTATACCATCTTTATTGACGTCATCAATCAAAATTTTATTAGTATAGCTTGTAGTGTGATACCAAATATAAGGCATTTGCCTGTTAGACAGCTTAATTATATAAGCAGAATCGCCGACAATGGCTAATAGTTCATCTATACCATCATTGTCTATATCTCCAGCGGATAACCCGCAACCGTCTTTTGTGCCTACAATTTGGACAGAATAAATTTCTTGATATTGTGAAGAGTAATCAAATATGGAATAGACATAGATTTTATTTACGCTATGCGAAGATTCGGCTAATTCACCAGCAACAGCGAATTCATCGTCCCCATCGCCATCAAAATCGCCTTTAATCAGAGATTTTATTGTTATGCCATTTATGTTTCCAGTCCAAACAATCTGATAATTGTCATCGTCAAAGCATTTATAGATAATCAGATCGCCATCTGAATCGCCAAAGGCTATTTCTTTTCCATTATCATCATCAAAGTCACCGATAGCAAAACTTATCGTGTTGATATTATCACCTTCGGTTATATTTTTCAGTCTGGCAACTCTAATATATGTATCGTTTCCCCTATTTTCAAATATGTCTATTGATTTATTTTTTATATTTGATGATATGATTTCCTTTCTGCCATCTAAATCCAGATCGTCAATCTGCCCACCCCATAAATTTTCGCCTTCCCATATCTTTTTTGTCGGATATTCTCCTTTTGATGGGCTTTCAAGCAAGAATGTCTGATCTTTTCTGTTGCCCAAAATTTCAAGTAGTCCGTCTCCGTCTGTATCTCCTACATCTCTTGGATAGTATTCATAAGGGCTTTTAAAAACCTCAGAATATAAGCCTGATCCAGTTTTTTCATATATTTTGACATAGGAATAATCCCAACTTGGTTTTTCCATACCTACGATTTCGCTTATCCCATTTCCATTGAAATCAGCAGTGGCAATAGGATATATCGCAGGAATAGCGGTTTTTGATTTAGTAAGCCCGCTTGTTGGGATATAAATTGATGGAATATCAATAGATGAAAATCCATCATCAAAAGTATCTGTCACAAGCCCAGCTGTGTTGATCACTTTGATATAATATCTAAAATTTGACAGTGAATATGCTTTGAAATTATCTGTTAAATCCAATTCGTGTTTTTTACTAATGGAAGGGAGATAGAATGCCTTCAAATCAATATCTGAGTAATAGATTATGACACTTGTCATATCATCGGTTTTTATTGATAAAATCGTTCTTACCTCATCATTTATAAGCCTTATATTATATTTATGTTCCAAAATTTTAGGCGGTGTATGATCAACAGTTATCGTTATTCTATCTTCGGCGATGATGCCATTCTGAGCAAACGATCTCAGACGTAGGTTATAAGAACCTTCCTTAAATTCAGAAACGTCCCATTGCGCGAGGACATCATCATAAATTGGCTCAAATCCGATCTTTATCCTATACCATTTGGACGAATTCTCCGCCAAGCTATAATCCAATTCATATCTTTTAAAGTCAATTCCTCCTGCGTAGCCGATAATATCTATCAATTTATCTGCACCATTTCCATTTTGTGGTGATGATATGTAGGCATTAATGCTTGATGTAATCAATAGTGCTTTATATGCGTTTATCCTGCCGATGCGATCAAACTTTGATTCACCGATATAGTCTGCGGATTGGCGAAGTATTTGGACGATCTCTTGATTGGTAAGCCCCTTTCGTTTTGAAAGCATCAATGCGATCACTCCCGAGACAATAGGAGTAGCCATTGACGTCCCGCTCCAATCGCTATATGAGTTATTTGGAACTGTCCCAAAAATCCTTTCACCAGGGGCGAGAATATCAATACCTATACCATAGTTTGAAAAGCTCGCTTTCTTATCAGCTTTATTCGTTGCCCCAACAGATATAACATGATTAAATTTTGCAGGATATATGATTTTCTGTTCGTTATCGTTTCCTGCGGCGCCGACTAATATACAACCGTTTTTATAAGCGTATTCAGTGACATCTCTGATAATAAATGACATATCATCATCGCCCCAACTCATGTTGATAATCTTAGCGCCATTCTCAACAGCATAGACTATCGCAGAAGCGAGATCATCATCTTCAAAAATCTTGCTTCCTGCCCTCAACGGCATGATCTTGCATCCCCAAGTGATCCCTGCTATGCCAACAGAATTATTAGGTATGCCTGCTATGATCCCTGCTACATGTGTTCCATGTCCATCTTCATCCATCGGGTCATTGTCACGATCAATATGGTCTGTTTTTAGCTTAATTTCAGGTGAATCAAAAAAATCCCAACCGATCACATCGTCAATATATCCGTTTCCATCATCATCTATGTTATTATTAGGAATTTCAGCCTTATTTACCCATATCCTTGATTTCAGGTCTTCGTGATTATAGTCAACGCCTGTATCAACAACAGCGATAACTATATCCTCACTACCTTTTTCTATCTCCCAAGCTTTTAATAGTTCAATTTTTTCCAATGCCCATTGATTAGGATAAAAGAAATCATTCGGTTTTTCTATCTTTTTAACTAATTGGTTATAGAAATTAGGCTGGGCATATTGAATTATTGGATCGCTTTTGCATTTATAGATTATGGACGGTATATCTGAATTTGATGGAAATCTAAGTTTATATATCAGACTTAGATCGTTATTAATTCTTGGAAATAATGCAGAAAAAGATGATGGACTTATCCGATCCATAAAAGCGTTGATAGCTTGATCATCTTTTGTATTAAATTTTACTATAACTTCATTAGGATTATAATCTTGTGCTTTTACAGAAAAAGATAAGAAAATACATAATACAGCTATTAAATATATCTTTTTAGACATTGTATTAGTCTTACCAATACAGGGAAGTTTAGAGCCTTAAAAAGAAAGATGATGATACAATAGCGACTGAGATAAAAAGGCATGAAATAACAAAATATCCCAAACATTGTATTCGCCAGTCGGGATATGCAAATCCCCTTCCCACAATAGGATCAGCGACATTATACATATATTCAGTCCGCATAATATCTATCTTTCCTACTGATCTGACAAGCATAATAACAGGATTAACATTTAACGCTGATTTTGTCATTATGTCTTTTGCTCTTTGATTTTCTGTTATTAGGATAAAGGGTCCAATGATGATAACGCTAAACAATAAAACCGATATAATAAGATAAACACAAAAAGACGAAGCAATTAAACTCCGATTGAGTAACGAAACTATGATAATAGCTAATGCAGAAGAGAATATCATAATGACAAAAATAACCAAATTCGCTTTTATAATGCCAGATGGGGTCA
>DTPJ01000712.1 GCA_011334435.1 Candidatus Poribacteria bacterium
CTTTATCATAATTTTTCTGGATTCCCGTTTTCACGGGAATGACAAATGTGGAGCATTTTCATTTTTATATGGCTTTCTAATCCTTATGATAATTGGATTTAACTGGTTTTCAGAATTCTCAGATATATACTATGAGTGGAGTAGGTGGAAATCTTAGTTATGTAATTCGTAATGTTGAAATTATGCTTGCAGGAAAGCAACTAAAAATTAGAATTGCTTGGACGCTGAGCAATAAAACACCTTATATTCTTGGTCAAATTGATGTATTTGAACATTTTCGCATTGAGTTAAATCGCAAAGATTTAAAAACGATTTTCATTCCTTTTTAACTTATATAATTCAATTTGATTACCAATTCCCTGAGGAGGCGCGATTATGAAACCATTTGTGGTTGCATTGATAATGTTTATCAGTTCAACAGTATTTTCTAACGCACAATCACAGCCACAAGCTAAAATCTCCGAAAAAGATGTCCGATCCGCTATCCAAAATAAGCAATTCTCCGACGCTATTAAGCTCTTGGATTCATTATTGGCAACAGAAAAGGATAATATAGATTATTATTTATATCTAAAAGGATTATGCCTATTTTATGACAGCAAATATGCGGAAGCTATCAAGATATGTGATGATGTTATAAATAAATGGACGGAATCTGCTTGGAATAGGAAAGCTATATTCTTAAAAGCTAATTGTCTTTTACAACAGAAAAATTTTATAGAGGCAGAGAAAATATATAGTCAGGAAGTCCAAAGATTGCTTTCATCGGCAAGAAAAGAGGAAATAGCTAATATATACTTCCGCTTTGCTGAGGAAGTCTCACGTAAGCCAGAAAAAAACGAGCTTGATGTCCCACCTCCAAATTATCAAAAAGCTTATGGACTTTATAAGAAAATACTTGACCTTGAAGTCGGCGAGGGTATGAAGGACGAGGTTATGTTCAGGCTCGGACGTATGATGCAACTGAGCGGAAATTTCTCAGAAGCTATTAACGAGTATCATCTTTATCTAAAAGATTTTGATCCCGACTGGACAGGTCCCACTGACTCACCAGAATTATCAAGGTCAGATAAACAAAATATCCCAAAAGGCAAAAATAGATTTTCTGCACGTTATTATTTAGCTGAAAGCCAACTTGCTATGGATTTATACATTCAAGCAAGGATAAATCTTGAAAATTTACTTAATTTAATACCGAAGACAGAAGATAAAATAATAAGAGACTCACGTTATCTACTTGTAAAGACATATCATATACCACAACCAAGAGATATTAACGAGTTAGAACTTGGCGTTAAATCTGCGAAAAAATTTATAGAAGACTTTCCTGATGACGCACGTTCAATAAAACTTGCTTACGAGATCGCCCAAAGCTATGATTTTTATGCACGTTCAGAGGAATCACTTAAAGCCTATCAAGAATTTCTTAAATTGACTTATAAATCCACAATGAAAGAGACCGAATCCTTAACCGTAGAGAATTTTGAACAGCTTAAAATGTCTGCCACATATAAGTTAGGCGAACTATTTTTGGCAAGGAAGGATTATACAAATGCCATAGAGATATGGAATCAGTATGTCGCGCAGTTTCAAAGCGGTCCTCAATGGACAGAAGCTCAAAGAGGCATAATAAATGCGGAATTTCAGAAAGGCGTTGACCTGATCGCTCAAGAAAAATACGATGAAGCAAAGGCAACATGGAATAAATTTATTGAGAAATATCCGCTTGATGAGAGGACACGCCAAATAATGTTCGCATTTGGACAATTGCATTATCATTTAGCTGAACAGGCAGAAGCGAAAAAATTAGCGACAGAGGCAGAATCAGAATATAAAAAAGCGATAGCGGAATGGGAGAAATTGGTCAGCAAATATCCAAATGTGGAAGAATCATCTTTGGCTTTATTTAGAATAGGGCAGATTTACGAAGAAAAGCTAATGGACTTTGAAAAAGCCCTTGAATCATACCGAAAACTGACATGGGGTTCTTGGTATATAGAGGCACAAAAACGCATCAAAGAGATGACCGAGAAAAAACTCCAATTGGTGACTGAACGTGTATTTCGCACAAATGAACCTGCCAAGGTAAAACTTACGGTTAGAAATATAGAAAAACTCACTGTTGACATATACAAAGTTGATTTAGAGGCATATTGGCGAAAAACTCACGGCATAATTGGCGTTGAGAACCTTGATATAGCCCTTATATCCCCAGATAAAACACAGGAATATCAAGTCCCTGACTATAAAAAATATAAACTGTCTGAGCAGAATATAGAAATTCCGATGGATGGTGCAGGAGTTTACGCTGTCCACATAAGCGAAGAAGATTTAGAAGCGACGACGTTAGTTATCCGCAGTGATATTGATGTGATAGTCAAAATATCTCGTCAAGAGGCATTAGTATTTGCAGAGGATATGATCAAGCAATCACCAGTGGCAAAGGCGAGAGTGCTTATCAGCAATGGTGAAAAAGTTATCAGTGAAGGCGAAACAGGCGAAGACGGAATATTCTTAAAGAAAATAGACGAGCTTAAAGAGGCAGATTTAGTCAGTGTTTTTGTCATCAAAGATAGCAATGTCGCATCTAATTCGCTTAACATATCTGATTTAAGCCTAAGCGTCGGCTTGACAGCAAGAGGCTATATTTATACGGATAAATCCGCATATCGCCCTGGACAGAAAGTTGCCATCAAAGGAATTATAAGAGATGTCAATGATGGAGTTTATATTGTCACACCTGATGCCGAATATGAAATATCAGTTATTGATTCACAAGGACGTCTGCTTTATTCAGAAGTCCTAAAACTCTCAAAATTCGGCACTTTCAATACAGAGATACAACTTGATGATAATGCTTTTCCCGGAAACTATCAGATATTAGCAAAATCCAAAGACGATGAAAGCAAGGTTTGGTCTGGTGAGTTCCAAGTTCAGTTATTCCAATTAGAAAAGATCAAGTTAGCTATTGAATTTCCTCAGAAAGTATATTTTAGAGGGGAGAAGATAGAGGCAACATTCATCGCAACATATTATTATGGACAACCTGTGACAAACCGAAAGGTCAGATACACATTGCCCGATGGCAGAAGCTTTACAGAGCCACTTGACGCAGAGGGGAAACTTAAAGTCACTTTTGACACTACTCCGATGCAACCTGACACAATGCTTACCTTTGGCGGGACAATTGAAGGGGAAGGCATTCCTTGGACATCTGAAACCGTTTTTTTAGCATCACTTGAATTTTCAATATCTGTTAAACCTTCAACCGAAGTTGCAATATCTGGCGAACCGTTTGATGTGATCGTTGAGACAAAGTCCGCAGATGATAAGCCAATAGGCAAAGAACTGACTTTGATCGCATATCATATCGTTGAAAAGCCATCTCATCCGATATTGTCACAAATACCTTGGATGAGCGTTCCAAATACGGTCTCAGAGATCAAAGTTAGCGAATATAAGGTCACTACCGATGCAAAAACAGGCAAAGGCACGGTGAATATAAAGTTAGATCAGGGTGGAAGATATATCTTGCGGGCATTTGGAATAGATAGGTTTAATCAGCCAGTCTCTGGACAGGACGAGGTCTTTGTGTCTGATGATAAAGATGCAGTCAAACTCAGAATTATGGCAGAGCGATCAGAACTTAAAGTCGGCGAAAAGGTGAAGATCAAGATACATTCAAGGCTTGAGACATCATCTATTGCACTGCTAACTTATGAAGGCGAAGGCATAATAAGCTATAAAACTCAGAAACTCGTCAAAGGCTGGAATGATGTTGAACTTGACATAACAAATGAATATTTTCCGAACTTCAAAGTTGCGGTTTCTGCTATGAACATTGAATCTGCCAACATTGCCCCAAAACTCGTCACAGCAGAGAAAGAGTTTACTGTTAAAAGGCAGTTATCAATAGCTATTAATGTCAAAGATTCCTATCTGCCGGGGGAAGAGACAGAGGTAGAGATCACTGTCACAGATCAGGTCGGCAAGCCAGCAGAGGCAGAACTATCATTGTCATTTGTTGAGGAAGCATTATTTGCTTTATATCCAGATACAACTACGCCAATAACGGACTTTTTCAGCGAAGGCACACATCGCGAAGCGGGAATGAAGACATTATCAAGTTGCGATTTCCGATACGAACCGCCGACGCGTAAGGTCTTAAAGGAACTTCTTGAAGAGGCAGAACGTTTGGCAGTTGAAGAGGAGCAAGCAGATAGGAGAAAGCAGATAATCCCAGAGGTTAGCGATAAATTGGCATTGGACGCAACCCTTGGAAGACGTGCTGCTGGTGCAGGGGAAGTGAGAATGCGTGTATCGGCAAAACCTACGGAAAAAGAGGGGGCGGAATTTGCCTATGCCAAAGAAGAGGCGAAAAAAGAAATGCAGGCACCTTCAATGGTGGGGACTGCTGCGATGGCACCTGAGCCAAGAAAGGAATTTCCAGAATCTGCTGGATATTGGCTTCCCGTTATTATAACTGATCCCTCAGGAAAGGCGAAAGCTAAAATTACAATGCCAGATAAGATAACTCAATGGCGGATAAATAGCAAAGGTTGCACTGTTGATACAATCGTCGGTCAAACAGAGTTAAATACGATAACGAAGAAGTCCTTCTTTGTTGAAGTCAAACTCCCATCAATCGTCACAGAAGGCGATGTTATAAGAGTCCCTGTCCGCGTCCATAATCTATCAAGCTATGAAGGGAACATATCACTTACATTGAAACTGACTGTTGACGAAAGGACAGTGACCGATCAAAAACAGGTCACAATTAAGAAAAATGATACTCTTGAAATAGTCTTCAATGGTATGACAATTTTAGCAGGACGAGAGGCAAAATTTGAGATAACTGCAAAGGCTGGCGATATGACAGATGCGATCATTCGCACATTGCCTATAAGACCTTGGGGCGTTGAGTATGCAGACAATAAAGGCGGAGTTTCCTCTGGAAATGAATCTATATTCCTGCAATTGCCCGATGATCAGAAATACACCAGCAAACAGATGACGATCAGCATAAGTCCTAACGTAAATCGGCTTGTCTTTGATATGGCTATGGGATATGTGCTTTATAAGGATATAAACTTCGCAAGTAAGATAATCCCGATTCCCGGAGATACAGGAAATGATCTTCTTGCAGTTGCCTATGCTATTGATTATCTCAAAAAGATCGGCGGTAATGTCTTGGATAGCCAAGCCCTTATGGATAGAGCAAGAAACTTAGTATCAAGCATTGTCAGCACGCAAAATAACGATGGTGGATGGACTTGGATCGGCATTACTAAAGGGATTGAAAGTGATATATTAACGACATCAAGGACATTTTGGGCATTAGCAGAGGCGAGAAAACAGGGGATAATCGTCAATCCGCAAACGATGGAAAAAGCCATCGCTTACCTGAAATCAGCATTTGCTAGGGTAGATCAGAATGACGATGATAAAAAGTCAATCATACTCCACGCACTTTCTACTGTTAATGAAGCGGACTTCGCTTATGCAAATAGGCTTTATCGTAATAGAAACGAGATGAAGCCGATAACGCTTGCTTATACCGCCTTGACATTCGTCAATTTAAACAGAAATGAAATAGGAAACGAAATTTTAGCTATATTCTTGACGAAAAAATTAGATACACTTGACGTTGAAACAGCAAGTTTAGGTCTATTAGCTATGGAGTCAATAACGCCTGATTCACCAACGGTCAAACAATATGTAGATTATATAATATCAAAACACACCTGTTATGGTTTTTCGCCTTATAGAGCCAAAGGACCCGCGGTAGCAGGTATCGCAACTTACTACGGCAAAACTCAGTTTGTTAAAAGCGATTATCGCCTTACGATCAGTGTCAATGGCACAAAAGTTAAAGAAATAGATGCTAAGAAAGAGCAACCATCAAACTTAATTCCTGTTCAGACAAAACTGATCATAGATGGCAAAAATAGGGTTGATTTTAATATGGAGGGCAGGGGCAGTTATTCTTATACGGTCACTTTGAGCGGATTTTCGCCAGACATAAAAGACCCGAAGTCATGGGATAAGCCCTATGTTGAATCAAGGCGATATTATCACGCACCATTAGAGTATAAAGGCAGGCAGATGGCATATAGCACAACAGAGATAACGCAATTGCCAGATGGCGAAAGAACGAACGTATCTGTAAACATAGTGGAGGCATATTCAAACAGGTATTTGACAGTGACCGAATATATTCCCGCAGGCACAACACTTGTTGATAGATCGGTTGCTGGAAATTATCAGCATTACGTCGTCGGTGATGGTATAATCACATTCTATTTTATGCCCGGTAGAAATGTCAGGAGCTTTAACTATCAACTTGTAAGCTACGTTCCCGGTGTTTATAGAGTTCTGCCGACAATAATAAGAGATGTGATGGATACAGGTCAAATGCGGATCGGCGAGATAGATTCACTTGAAGTGCTTGCTCCCGGTGAAAAATCCAAAGACGAATATAAAATGAATGACTCAGAATTATATGAATTCGGCAAAGCATACTTTGATGATGGCAATTATGCGGATTCTCTCTCAATGCTATCAAAATTATACGAAAGAAATCGCGCATATAATCAGCGAGAAGTCGCCCGTATGCTACTCTGGATATACACTGAGGACAAATATTATAATGCCAAAAAGGTTGTTGAATATTTTGAAATACTCAAAGAGCGATTCCCTGAGTTATATATACCTTTCAACAGGATTATAACAGTAGGAAAGGCTTATCGTGAGATAGGCGAGTATGAAAGGGCATATCTTGTATATAAAGCTACAATTGACGCAAGTTTCATAAATGATTCAAACGTCAGTGCTGTCCTTCAAGATGAGGGACAATTCCTTAACTCAATAGACTTTCAAGAGAATATATGGCGAGAATATCCTGACACACCGCAGGTTGTTTCGTCATATTTTGCTATCTCACAGGCTTTATACTCAAAAGTCCAGCAAGCAGATCAGTTGGCAAAGACTGAACGTAAACTTAAAATATTAGGCGAAAAAGCAGTTTATAAAGGCAAGGACAGAAAGATAACAAAACCTGATCTATTAAAAGAGACTATTTTAATGCTATCTGAATTTCTGACACTTTATCCAAACGATCCGCTTACAGATGATGCGGTTTTCTCTATGGCTAACGCATTGCTTGACTTAGAGGATTATAACTCAGTTGTCTTGCTTTGCAGATCAGCACAGAAACGTTATCCGAATAGCGACTTTATAACAAGTTTTCAATATGTAGAGGCGTTAGGGCTATTTTGGCAACATAAATACGATGAAGCGATAAGTTCTGCTAAGATCGTTGCAGATGGCAAGAGCCAAGACAAAAACCTTGCGGAATACATCGTCGGTCAAATCTATCACGCACAAGGTAAGCCCGATATGGCGATGGAATGGTATAAAAAAGTTGAGGACATATATCCTGATGCAAAGGAATCTATCGCTTACTTCCAACAGAAACAA
This sequence comes from Candidatus Poribacteria bacterium, assembly GCA_011334435.1. Lineage (GTDB taxonomy): Bacteria > Poribacteria > DTPJ01 > DTPJ01 > DTPJ01 > DTPJ01. The sequence continues at coordinate 7,480 of DTPJ01000712.1, forward strand.
ATATCAATGGACGAGGTTAAGATTTTTAGACCCAAAGAGGCGGTCAAGATCAAGATAAAGTATCGTAATATAAAAGAATTGTCTTACCAAGTCTATCGCGTTGACCTGATGAAACTGTATCTAAGAGAGAAAGATTTAAATAAGATCAGCCAAGTCCATCTTGCAGGTATCGCACCAGAACAAAGTGGGACTGTCACATTAGGCGATGGCAAGGACTATATAGACAAAGAGAAAGAAATTGATCTAACTGCAATTAAAGATGATAAAACCTATAAAGACGGGGCTTATCTTGTCATCTGTCGTGGTGATGATATATTTACAAGCGGGCTTGTATTGGTAACTCCACTTGATTTAGATGTTCAAGAGGATGCGGTAAGTGGGCGTGTTAGGATCAATGTCCGTGATGTTGTGAAAGGTGGATATAGAGAAAACGTCCACGTCAAAGCGATCGGCTCGGCACAGTCCAGTTTTGTATCTGGCAAGACTGATCTTAGGGGTCTATATATCGCTGATGGAATTAACGGAATTGTTACGGTTATCGCCAGAGAAGGAAAAGATACCTATGCTTTTTATCGTGGCAAGAATTGGCTTGGCGCTCCGTCAGTTCCCGGACAGCAACAAGTTCAGCAACAGCTTAAATATCCAGAAGCGGGATATAAAGCTGATTATCGCTCTAATGTAGAGATGATGAATCAGGCAATACAGAGTAACAGGCTTAATGAGTTTGATCAGATGAGACGAGGCGTCCAAAAAGGTGTCCAAGTGCAAAAAGCACAATAACATTTCTGATAATATGGAGCAGAAAATGCAAAATAAAATCTATTACAGGTCAATTCCGATATTCCCTTATATCAAAAAACATGCCCATGCTTCTACAATAGTTGAATTAAGTAATGGCGATCTATTGTCTGCATGGTTTCAAGGATCAGGTGAACGTCAAGCCGATGATGTCCTTATAATGGGATCAAGGCTTAGAAAAGGCAAAAGCGAATGGAGCAAGCGGTTTGTGATGGCAGATGTACCGGGATTTCCAGACATAAATCCTGTCCTCTTTTTTGACACTCAAGATCGCCTTTGGTTAGTATGGTATACTGTCATCGCGCATCAGTGGGATACGTCTTTATTGATGTATAGAATTAGCAAA